>NZ_JBCPGE010000031.1:4036-52939 GCF_040914025.1 Ruminococcus sp. RTP21484sp1_RTP21281st1_A8_RTP21281_210402 | reverse complement strand
ATACGCCAGTGCCGACAAACACGCCGGTACCAACGGCAACGCCGACGAACACGCCAGTGCCGACGAATACGCCAGTACCGACGAACACGTCAGTACCGACAAACACGCCAGTGCCAACGGCAACGCCGACAAACACGCCGGTACCGACAAACACGCCAGTGCCAACGGCAATGCCGACGAATACGCCAGTGCCGACAAACACGCCGGTACCAACGGCAACGCCGACGAACACGCCAGTGCCGACGAATACGCCAGTACCGACAAACACACCAATACCAACGGCAACGCCGACGAACACGCCGGTACCAACAGCAACGCCGACGAACACGCCAGTACCGACAAACACGCCAGTGCCGACGAATACGCCAGTACCGACGAACACACCAATACCAACGGCAACGCCGACAAACACGCCAGTACCGACGAACACGCCAGTACCGACGAACACACCAATACCAACGGCAACGCCGACAAACACGCCAGTGCCGACGAACACGCCAGTACCGACGAATACACCAATACCAACGGCAACGCCGACGAACACGCCAGTACCGACAAACACGCCAGTGCCGACAAACACGCCAGTACCAACGGCAACGCCAGTGCCGACGAACACGCCAGTGCCGACAAACACACCTGCGCCGACTGGATATAAAGTGGGCACAACAGTGAAACATCCGGCGACAAACGGATATTATAAAGTTACCGCCACAGACACGGTAGAATATATAAAACCGATAAAGAAAAAGGTAAGCACTGTCACAATTCCAGACAGCGTAAACCTGAAGGGCGCGAATTACAAAGTAACCTCAATAGCCGCCAAAGCATTCAAGAGCAATAAATACCTGAAAAAGGCTATCATAGGAAACAATGTAATCCAGATTAAAAGCTATGCCTTTTATAAGTGCACGAAACTCTCTTACGTACAAATCGGAGGCTCAGTAAAAGCTATCGGAAAACAAAGCTTTTATGGCTGCAAAAAGTTAAACGAAATGAGAATCTACACCTCCCGCCTGAAAGCCAAATACGTAGGCTCTAATGCCTTCAAAGGCACTCCATCCAAGATGAAAGTCTACGTCCCCAGGAAAAAGGCAAAGAGCTACAAAACGGTTTTTGTAAAACGAGGCATAAGCAAAAAGATTGTAATAAAGAAGATGTAATATTTGTTTGTGTTATGGGGAGATTTTCAAAGAAAGCTGGGTCTTCAAACATCGAAAAAGCAATCGGCGGTTCAAACTAATATAACAAGAGAATATATAAGGGACTGTAATAGATGCGTGTTGCGTGTGAAGTGACATTCATCTGTTATAGTCCCTTTTCTCTTGACATTTTTCCACGTAATGTGCAAAATAAACTCATAAAGTTCAAACAATTTCAGGAGAAATTATATCATGAGGCGGGATTTTTTACACTTAAAGGCACCGGAAAACTGGAGTTAGAAGACACTTTCCGGCCAGGATGCCCTACGCAGCAGTAACCCATTCTGAATAAAAACACGCTCTAAAATGGGGACTGTCTGGATGTCGGAGATTACCAGATTTCCACAAGAAATGGAACAATTTGTACTGACAGAACAAGAGTATTATAAAAATATGAATTAAAAAGAAAGTTGTGAAACAAAATGAAACGAATTGATTTTGAAAATGGCACGGTAACCAGAAACATTTTCAGCGCTGCAATCCCCATGCTGGTGGCACAGATACTCAGTCTTTTATATAATATTGTAGACAGAATCTATATCGCCAGAATCCCTGAAGTGGGAACTACAGCGCTTGGCGCAGTCGGTTTATGTTTCCCGTTAATCGTGATTATCACTGCCTTTGCAAATCTGTTTGGCAGTGGCGGCGCTCCTGTTTTTTCTATAAACAGAGGTATGAAAGACAACCAGAAAGCGCAGGAAGTGATGAACACTTCCTTTACTATGGTGTGCGGAAGCGGGATCATTCTGATGATAGCTGGTATGCTTTTTGCAAGACCTCTGCTGGTACTTTTTGGAGCATCTGAGGATGCTTTGGTTTATGCATATCCCTACATGATGATCTACCTGATCGGAACGATTCCATCCATGATCGCCACAGGAATGAACCCATTTATCAATGCACAGGGATACGCGACAACTGGCATGCTTTCTGTAGCAATTGGTGCAGTCGCCAATCTGATCCTGGATCCATTATTCATTTTTGTGCTTGGTTTCGGAATCAAAGGAGCTGCCATTGCGACTGTTCTTTCCCAGTTCCTATCAGCTGCTTATGTACTACTTTTTCTTGAAAAAAGAGCGGAAATGAAAGCTCGGCTTTTGAAAAAAACAGAGCTGAAAAGCTGCAAAGAGAATGCAAAAAACATTGTCAGTCTTGGTACTGCAGGCTTCATTATGCAGCTGACAAACAGCCTGGTAACCATCTGCTGCAACAATGTTCTGGGGGTCACCGGAGGGGATGTTTACATATCCGTTATGACTATCGTATCCAGTGTCCGTCAGATGGTAGAGACGCCGATTTATGCTATAAATGAAGGAACATCACCTATTCTGAGCTATAATTATGGGGCAAAAAGACCGAAGCTTGTCCGCAAGGCAATGGTCACTCTGGCAGTAATGGTTCTGGTTTATACAGCAGTAATGTGGAACGTGATTATCTTTGTTCCGGATTATCTGATTGCCATTTTCAGCTCCGATAAGCTCTTGATAAAGGATGCAGTTCCGGCACTGAAAACCTACTTTGCAGCCTTTATTTTTATGGATCTGCAGTACATTGGACAGACTGTTTTCAAGTCTTTAAATAAGAAAAAACAGGCCATTTTCTTCTCGCTTTTGAGAAAAGTTTTTATTGTAGTTCCGTTGACATACCTGCTTCCCTACGTGTTTAAAATGGGAACTCACGGAGTATTCCTGGCAGAGCCGGTATCTAATGTAATTGGCGGAAGCCTTTGTTTCGTTACAATGCTGCTGACTATATTGCCGGAGTTAAAGAGGATGGAGAAGAAAAACGGAGAGGCGGACCGTCCCATGGAGTACTTTAAAACGAGGTAAAAATATATGGAAAATACAATTATAATCGCGATTGTAAGTCTTCTCTGTATCCTGGCTCATGTCCCCACTCTGATCCTGCGAATTGTTCCGTTTCACGAAAAAATCTCAGATAAAGACAGGATCAGACTGACTGTAATCTATGCAATTGGTCTGGCTGTGGACTTCGGAATCTGCATGTGGGTGGAAAATTACCGGGAAATTGACGTGCCGTTTTATAAGATAAATCTTATTGCTTTCTGTATTGTAATGGCTGCTGTAAATATCTGGCTTGTCCCTGGTTTATTGAAGTTGCTACGGAGAAGAAACACGACATGCTTCTGATTACGGTAGACAATTCTTTTGACGGAATATTATTCCAGGAAAATGGGAAAATTTACTCAAAAAAAACGGCAAAACAAACAGGAAGGAATCGGCATTCTTTCCATGAAAAAACTGTGTGAAAAACACGGCGGAGCCAGTCACTTCGAAGCGGTCGGCAACAGGTTCCAGGCCAGCTTTATATTGAAAAGTGAGGTTGAAGATTAAAAAATGGTTAAAGTTGATTTAATTACAGGCTTTCTTGGCTCAGGAAAAACGACTTTCATAAAGAAATATGCTGCATGGCTGATGAGTCAGGGGCAGAATATTGGAATTCTGGAGAATGATTTTGGTGCAGTGAATGTGGACATGATGCTGCTTCATGATCTGGAAGGTGAGAACTGCGAGCTGGAAATGGTTTCAGGTGGATGTGATGCGGACTGCCACAGAAGACGTTTCAAGACCAAGCTGATCGCAATGGGAATGTGCGGATATGACAGAGTTCTCATTGAGCCTTCCGGGATTTTTGATGTGGATGAGTTTTTCGATGCCCTTTATGAAGAGCCGTTGGATAAGTGGTATCAGATTGGAAATGTGATTACCATTCTGGATGCCAGACTGGAGGAGAAGCTGCAGCCACAGGCAGAGTATATTCTGGCTTCAGAGGCGGCTGATGCAGGTTGTATTGTTCTGAGCAAGAGCCAGGAGGCATCTGAGGAAGAGATTAGTGGAACTGTGAAACATCTGAATCGCGCACTGGAAAGCGTGAAATGCAAACGACGTTTTACGGAAAATGAGATACTGAATAAGAATTGGGAAAAGTTTACAGATGAGGATTTTCAGAAGATTTTCAACAGCGGGTATGTGATGGAAGATTTCGAGAAACAGTGTTTTGATGAGAAAGAAGGGTTCCAGTCATTGTATTTTATGGAGCTGAAGAGTTCCGAGACCCAGTTGGAGAAAGCAGCGCATCAGATTCTGGATGATCCGGAATGTGGGGATGTTTTCCGAATTAAGGGCTTTGTGAAATTAGAAGAAAATGCTGCCGCGGTAACCGAAAACGAAAAAATGAATTCGGGCTCCGCTCAGAAAGTGTCCGCCGACAATAACTGGCTGGAATTAAACGCCACCCGTAAAGAATTTTCCCTAAGGCCCATTTCCGCAGGCCAGGAAGTCGTGATCGTGATCGGGGAGAATATGAATGAGGCGCGGATACGGGAGTATCTGGGGACAGCGAATATTAAGTAACCGCCATATTGACTAGAGCGTGTTTGAAAAATTATTCCCGCAATCTGTACGCCCCACTTTGCGGGAGATTTCACCCGAATTCGGTTGCCGTAGCCCGCTACGGCGCCCTCATCCGAGCGAAATTTCCCACAAATTGTGACGCACATCTTGCAGAAAGCCTTTTTCAAATACGCTCTAGATTACCATTATTTAAGAAAATATCAAAGCGTAATTTTGAAAATCTGAAATTTAAATTACTTTCCGTCCCTGCACATATTTCCCAACCAAATTGCGGTCGTCGGACAGATAAACAAGCCTTTCCAGTCTGTCACGGGTGGAGATTTCCTGGGGATGACGGATATTGCTGTCGTCCAGAATCATGGCGTCGAATTCATAGCCTTTTTCGAAGCTGCCGACTTTTCCGAAGAAGGAGCCACCACCGATCGTGGCCATGTAAAAAGCTTCTTCCAGAGTAACCGGGGCCTGGGTCTGGTCCATCAGGCGCCAGCGGAGCTTGGAAACCTGGATGGCATCGGCAATTGCGCGGAACATGGAAAGGGAAAATCCACCGGCAACATCAGTTCCAAGACCTACGTGAAGTCCCATGTCAAGATAACGGCGGATGGGAGCGATTCCGGAAGCAATGTCGGTGTTGGATTCCGGGCAATGGGCGATGTAAACACCCTGGTCTTTGATCATCTGGATTTCCTCATCTGTGGAATGAACACAGTGGGCCATGATAGTAGGGCATGTATTGCTGCTTGCAGAAGCAGGATTGGAGACTTCTTCGTTTGCTGCAGGTTTCGTTCCAAACAATCCAAACATATCATACGCATCCCCATAAAATCTGCTTGTGGGACAAAGCTCCTTTACCCATGCAATTTCCCCGAAATTTTCAGACAGATGAGACTGAATTGGAATGTGGTATTCCCGCTGGATTTTTCCCAGCTCGGTCATCAGTTCATCCGTACAGGATGGGGTAAAACGTGGGGTTAGGATTGGGTAGGTGTGGTCGTAACGTCCCTTGATCTCTTCCAGCCACTGGCGTGTATCCTGTGCAGAAGCCTGTGCGCTTTTCTCCTGAAGCTCCAGTGCTCCATTGCGATCCATATTTACTTTTCCAACCATAGTTGTTAGACCGCTTTCCTCCAGCATGTCCATGAGAAGCTCCGTTGCCGGACGGTGCAAGGTGGCGAAAATGCAGGCTCTGGTGGTGAAGCTGTGCTTTAAGTCATCCACGAAAATGGAGTAAGCCTTTTTCGCATAGGACAGGTCAGCGTACTTGGCTTCCTGTGGGAAAGTGATGGTGTTCAGCCAGTCCAGCAGCTCCAGATCCATGCCGGTTCCGCGGTAAGCGTACTGGGGAGCGTGCAGATGAAGGTCAGTGAATCCTGGGATGATCAGTCGATCACCCATGTCTTCTACCGGAATGTCCTTATATTCTGCCGGAAGCTGGGAAAAAATACCAGCACAGAGACTGTTTTCACAGACTACATAAGAGTTTTCATGAAAAACAAGTTCTTTCTGATTCTTGCTGTAACAAATTGTACCTTTCAAAGCAAACAAATCTTTTTTCATATCAGACCATCCTTTCTGCCAGAGGCGAGGCAAAGTAAAACTCCGGGATAGTTTGCGGCTGAGAACGTACTGCCGGAAACATGCAAAATGTGATTTCGGGCTGATTCAGCAATAAAAAAACCACCCGGAAAATGCCATACCTGCATACCTCTTCGCATGCAGCTTATAGACAACTATTAGGGTAGTTGGTAGAAACGTCCAACCAGATTATGGACATATATAAGCGTTTGCTGTTTTTATTTTATACCTTTATTGTACATGGTAAAGGGTGCAGAATCAAGGGGATTTTCACAAAAAAAATCTACATTTTCATATCTTTATTGCTGGATTTGTTATATAATGAAGTAAAATTTGCGGACAAGAAATTAGAGCGTGTTTGAAAAAGGCTTTCTGCAAAATCTCCCACAAAGTGGGGCGTGCAGATTGCGGGAATGATTTTTCAAACAGGCTCTAGAATGGAGATTGACATAACATGAGTTACAGTTTTAAAGGCCGTGTCAGATACAGTGAAATAGGCGAAGATGGTTGCCTGACTCTTCCTGGAATTCAGAATTATTATCAGGATTGCTGCACCTTTCAATCTGAGAATATAGGGCAGGGAATGAAGGCGCTGGAGGAACGCCAGAGAGCCTGGGTGTTGTCATCCTGGCAGATTGTGGTGAACCGATATCCGGGATTGGGAGAGACGATTGTGGCATCAACGGCGCCATATGGCTTCAAAGGCTTTCTTGGAATGCGTAACTTCACTCTGAAAACAGAAGATGGAGAGCTTTTATCCTATGCAAACAGTATCTGGACCAATATTGATACAGAGACCGGTCTGCCGGCCAGACTTACAGACGAAGACACCAGAGGATACGAACTGGATGAAAAGCTGGAGATGGATTATGCGCCACGTAAGATTGCCCTTCCGGAAGGGATGGAAGCTCAGGAGTCTTTTGCAATACAGAAACATCATCTGGACACCCATCACCATGTTAATAATTGTCAGTATATCCGCATGGGGGCAGACTATCTGCCAGAAGGCTTTGAAATCCGCCAGATGAGGGCAGAATATAAGAAGCAGGCACTGCTTGGAGACGTTTTTTATCCGGCAGTGAAGCTGGAAATGGGAAAGGTTACGGTTGCGCTTTCCACGGAGAATGGCGAACCTTATGCGATTGTAGAGTTTATGTCTGCATGAGGTGAGACTATATGAATATCATGTGAGCGAAATAACTGTATCGCTTTAGAGATATCTCCATACAGGGAGGTCAGTTGAGAATGGCGAAACAGGAAATTTTATTAGAAAGGCGGTTTACATAAATGAAAATTGGAATACTTGGAGCTGGAGGAATTGCAGTTCAGATGGCGAAAACAGTAGCTGGAATGAAGGATGTGGAGAATTACGCAGTGGCAGCCAGAAGCTTTGAACGGGCGCAGGCTTTTGCCGAGAAATACGGTTTTTCCAAGGCTTATGGCTCTTATGAGGAAATGCTTGCAGACCCGCAGGTGGATCTGGTTTATATTGCAACCCCTCATTCCCATCATTATCTTCATGCAAAGATGTGCCTGGAGGCAGGAAAAAATGTGCTTTGTGAAAAGGCGTTTACTGTAAATGCAGACCAGGCAAGAAAGCTTTTTGCCCTGGCGAAAGAGAAAAACCTGCTGATCACAGAGGCAATCTGGACCAGATATATGCCATCCAGAAAGATGATCGATGATATTATTTCAAGCGGTGTGATCGGTGAAGTGACAGCTGTTACTGCCAATCTGAACTATGCCATCAGTGAGGTGGAACGTATCCGTAAGCCGGAGCTGGCAGGCGGTGCGCTTCTGGATGTTGGTGTTTATACCATTAATTTCGCAAGCATGGTTCTTGGGGATAAGTTGAAGAATGTACAGGCAACTGCTATTTTCCGTGAAGGTGTGGATATGCTGGATACGATTGCTATGGTATTTGAAGGCGACCGCATGGCTACCTTGCAGTGTGGTGCCCGTGAAATTTCTGACAGAATGGGAAGTATTTTTGGAACCAAAGGTTATATTCAGGTGCAGAATATTAATAATCCGGAGAAAATCACAGTGTTTGACAAGGAGCATAAGGAGGTTGCAGCTTATTTGCCTCCGGCACAGATCACAGGCTATGAGTATGAGGTTGAGGCCTGCGCCAGAGCAATCGCACAGGGCGAAAAGGAATGCCCGGAAATGCCTCATGATGAGACTGTGCGTGTGATGGAGATCATGGATGGAATCAGGAAATCCTGGGGCTATGAGATTCCGTTGTATGAGTAGGCAGGGAGGAAGCTCAGCTATTTTGCGCCTGTGGCGCTCTCACAGCTGCCGTCCGGGATCTTCATAGTTATAAACACCTTGTGAAATGCTGCCAAAGCCTGTTTGAAAAATTATTCCTGCAATCTCTTGCAAATTGTGACGAACATTTTGCAGAAAGCCTTTTTCAAACATGCTTTAGTGAACAGTAACAACAATAGAAACAGATACAAAAAATATAAGATACAAGTAGAAATACATCCGCACAAGTGCTATATTATGTTTAATATGATGTCTGCGGTAAAGAATGCAGGAGCTCTGATGGACAAGGGGAATGGAAAGATACCGGAAGCTTTTTGTGAGATGTAACCAGACATCTGAAGAATAAAATGCGTATTTGCGTGTGTAAAAAGGAGGATACAGCTATGCTTGAAAAATTAAAAGAAGAAGTTTACAAAGCAAATATGGACCTGCCGAAATACGGCCTGGTTACTTTTACCTGGGGAAATGTAAGTGGAATTGATCGTGAAAAAGGTCTTTTCGTAATCAAGCCAAGTGGTGTGGAATATGAGAAACTGACACCGGAAGATATGGTAGTTGTAGACCTGGAAGGTAATAAAGTAGAAGGTAAATATAACCCATCATCTGATACTCCGACCCATGTAGTTCTGTACAATGCTTTCCCGAAGATCGGTGGAATCGTACATACTCATTCCTCCTGGGCTACCAGCTGGGCACAGGCCGGCCGCGCAATTCCATGCTATGGAACCACTCATGCTGATTATATTTACGGTGAGGTTCCATGCGTCCGTAATCTGGATAAGAGTGAGATTGCGGAAGCTTATGAGAAGAATACTGGTATTCTCATTGCCGACTATTTCAAGAAGAGAGATTATGAGGCTGTTCCGGCTGTTCTTTGCAAGAATCATGGTCCTTTCACATGGGGCAAGGATGCGCACGAGGCAGTGCATAATGCAGTAGTTCTGGAAGAAGTTGCCAAGATGGCTTCCCGCTGCGAGCTGATCAATCCGAATGTGAAACCTGCTCCGCAGGAGCTTCAGGATAAGCATTACTATAGAAAACATGGTGCAAATGCTTATTATGGACAGGAAAATATTGAGTGAAAACTGAGATGAATTGCGTGACCGCTGTTTGTACCTTGAGATAGGTATGAATGGCGGTTACTTAATATTCGATGCTTTTAAAGGAGGAAAAATATAAGACGAACAACTAAGATAGTAGTTCGCCTTATAAAGATTATTTACTATATTCAATTTCCACTGGTTTCGCACCTGCAAGTTCCATACTTCTCTTGTCCGGCTGTGTACAGCCAACGTAAATATGGAAGTGGCTGCCGTCCTCTGTTCTTGCTCCAGTTTCATCTACTACGGTGAAGGCCTTTGGAGCAATGGAAAGTGTGACGGTTTTTGTTTCGCCTGCTTTCAGGAAAACAGGAGTGAAAGCAGCAAGCTCCGGGTTTGGAACGGCCAGAGAAGAATCTGCATTCTTTATGTAAACCTGAACCACATCCCGGGTATCAATTGCGCCCTGGTTGGTGACAGTGGCCTGGATTGTAACTGGTGCTGCTGTGGTATTAGTGCCGCTTTCGAAACCTGCCTTGCCGGAAACACTTGTACCATTTGTGTCGGCTGCGCTGTTTTCACTGACAACTGCATCTGTCACTACTACCTTCCCATAAGTCAATCCATATCCAAATGGGAACTGCGCCTTATTTTCCATATAGCGGTAGGTGCGTCCCTTCATGGCGTAGTCGGTGAAATCCGGAAGTTCTTCCAGGGTATTGTAGAAGGTCACTGGCAGTTTGCCGGATGGGGAGACATCTCCGAACAGTATTCTTGCGGCGGCTTTTCCACCTTCGGCACCTGGGTACCACAGAACCATCACTGCATCGAAATGTTCTTCTGCATAAGAAAGATCAATGTCACTTCCGGCCATTAAGCACAGAACAACCGGTTTGCCTGACTGTGCCATGGCTTCCATCAGATCCAGCTGAACCTGTGGAAGCTGCAAGGTCTCTTTGTCACCGGAAGCGTAGCTGTTTCCGGTATCTCCTTCTTCACCCTCCAGCGTTTCATCAAGTCCTACACAGAGGATTACCACATCACTGTTTGCGGCAACAATCTTGGCCTCGGCCAGTCGGTCCTGGGTAAGTGCCAGATGCTCAGTACGGTCGCGGAAAAGATCACAGCCCACGGAAGCAAGCACCCGGACATCGCTTCCGCCAGCACCAAGATAATCCTGAATGCCTTCCTGAATGGTACAATAACGGGATGCGGTACCGTGATAGTTTCCTACCAGTGCCGCGCGGCTGTCTGCATTTGGTCCCACGATTCCAATGGTTTTGATCTTCTCTTTCTGTAATGGCAGGATTCCGTTGTTTTTCAGAAGCACGAAGCTTTCTTCGGCGGCTTTTCTGGAAAGTGCCAGATGCTCCGGGGATTCTACCTCTGAATATGGAATCTTGTCATATTCTGTTTCTTCAAATAATCCCAGCATATATCTGGTTGTGAAAAGACGGATCGCAGATTCTGTGATAGTTTCTTCTGAAATCAGCCCTTTTTCATAAGCTTTCAAAATATGAAGATAAGTGTTTCCACAGTTCAGATCGCAGCCGTTGTTTAAGGCAAGAGCAGCCGATTCAGCGGGTGTGCTGGTTACCATGTGGTGCTCATGGAAGTCTTTGATCGCCCAGCAGTCGGAAACGAAATATCCCTGGAAGCTCCAGTCACCGCGCAGCTTTTTCTGAAGAGTAGGACTTCCGCAGCAAGGTTCGCCGTTAGTGCGGTTGTAAGCACCCATGAAGCCTTCCACGTCTGCTTCTTTTGCCAAGGCTTCAAAAGCCGGCAGGTAGGTTTCTTCCATATCCTTCGGGGTAGCAATGGCGTCAAATTCATGGCGGATCGCTTCCGGTCCTGAGTGGACTGCAAAGTGTTTCGCGCAGGCAGCGGCTTTTATAACTTCTCCATCACCCTGGAGTCCTTTTACAAAGGAAACACCCAGCTCTTTGGTAAGATAAGGATCTTCACCATAGGTTTCATGTCCTCGTCCCCATCTGGGATCGCGAAAAATATTTACGTTTGGGGACCAGAAAGTAAGCCCTTTGTAAATATCACGGTCCTCTTCCTGGGAATAAGCATTGTATTTGGCGCGGCCTTCAGTGGCAGTCACATCTGCGATTTCCTCTAGAAGCTCTGTGTCAAAAGTAGCTCCAAGGCCGATTGCTTGTGGGAAAACAGTTGCCTGGCCGGCGCGTGCGACTCCGTGGAGAGCTTCGTTCCACCAGTTGTAAGCCGGGATGCCCAGTCGCTTGATCGCCGGAGCGTCATAACGCAGCTGGCTTGCTTTTTCCTCCAAAGTCATCTGATTGACCAGTTCGGTCGCTTTTTTTCTAGCCTCTTCTCTGTTCATAATGTTTCTCCTGTTGTTGTCATAAATTCATGGTGACTATAAAACACAATGTTAAATCGGGGTATATAAACTCTGTGACCTGCACAAATACAGGTCACAAAGTTTAGTAAATGAAAAGGTTTCAATGTTATGTATCATCCCTTGACTGCACCTGTGGTAAGACCTTCTACGATCTGGTTACTGAACAGGGAGTAAACAACGACTGTAGGTGCGATTGCGATAATGATCGCAGCAAACATCTGCACATAGTTGGTTGCGTAAGGCCCAACGAAATAGGTTAGTGTAACCGGCAGTGTCTTTTTCATAGGATCGGAAATAAATACCATGGCAAGAAGCAGCTCGTTCCAGTTGTTGATGAAGGTCATCAGACCGGATACGAAGAAGCCGGTTCTGCAAAGTGGCAGTGCGATCCGGAAAAAGCATCCGTAGATTCCGCAACCATCAATGGCAGCAGCCTCGAACATTTCTCCTGGCATGGAACGGAAAAATCCGGTAAGCAGGAAAATGGTCATTGGCAGGGAGAAGGTAATATAAGGAATCATCAATCCGCCCTGGGAATTGGTAAGACCAAGTTTTGCAAATCTTACAAAAAGAGGAATCAGAACACAATGTACTGGAACCATCATTCCGATGAGGAAGAAGGTGTGCATGAATTCCGATAATTTCCAGCGCATTCTGGCGATGGCAAAAGCTGCCATAGCGCCGAAGAAAAGACTGACAATCAGGGTAGCGCCGCAGACGATGACAGAGTTTATAAGGGCGGTGCCAAGTTTTCCCATCTGCCATGCCTGCGCATAGTTTTCAAAATGAAATACTTCTGGCAGGGAAAATGGTGCGGACATAACACCAGCGTTATCTTTCAGAGATACAGACAGCATCCACAGAAGTGGAGCCAGATAAATAACTGCCAGGATCACCAGCAGGATATAAATCACTACGATTACCGGTTTTACCGGCTTTTTCGGAGCTTTTACTTTTACGTTGCTCATTTTCCCACCTCCTTATGACTCGTAAGTTTCAACTTTGATGACTTTCTTTACCAGAAGGGTTACAAGCAGGCAGAGCACCAGGAGCACCACGGAAATGGCGCTGGCGTAGCCGTATTTGAAATAGTTGAAACCTTCTGCGTAAAGCTCAGTTGCAAGGACTTCTGTTCTGTGGTTCGGACCACCCTGAGTCATATTGTAAACCAGGTCGAAGAACTTCAGGGAACCGATACAGTTCAGGGAAAGTGATGTGATCATCATTGGTTTGATCAGCGGAAGGGTGATATAGCGGAATGCTTTTACCTTTGACGCGCCGTCTATATAGGAAGCTTCATAAATATCACGGGAAATTCCGGTGATCTGTGCCATATAAAGCATCATGTTCTGACCAAGGTACTGCCACAGGGCAACAAATGCGATAACCCACATGGGAAGTACAATAAATCCGGTAGAGTCCATCAGCCACAGAGGTCCTTCAATGCCGAATTTTGCAAGCAGATTGTTGATACCAATTCTCGGATTGAAAAGGAAGGACCAGAGAAGTCCAAGTGCTGCTGAGGAAAGTACGCATGGAAGATAATAAATGTTCTTGAAAATGTTGCGGCCTTTCGGGATGTTGGTGAGCATAACAGCAAGTAAAAGACCGAAGATCTGCTGTGTGACTGCTGAAAAGATCATGAAAAAGATGGAGTTTTTCAGGGCAATACGGAATGTGGCATCACCGAAAAACAGTTTCTTATAGTTTTTTAATCCCACAAATTCAGGGGGTGTAAGTGCTGCGTAATCGCAGAGTGAGTAGTAAACCATTTGTATCGTCGGGATGATCAGGACCAGAAGGAACATGATCAGCGCCGGGGCGATAAATACGAAAATGGCTTTTTTGTCGCGCAGAATTTTATCCATAATATCTCCTTCCGTCAAATGTGTGCGGTTTTACTACTAAAGAAAACCGAATGATAGCAAAGAATAAGCCGTTGTCTGCATGAGTATTGTATTGATTTTGGTGGGCTCGCTGACTGGCGATAACCTTTTTAGTAAAAAGACTGCCGCGGAACATGCCTTAGTCCGTTCCGCGGCAGCCATGTGCCTGGGTTTATAACTTATTTTTTATAAGGGAGGATTTATTCCCAAACGTTCTCCTCATAGAATGTCTGTACGGTCTGGAATGCTTCTTCAGGTGTCTGGTTTCCAAGGAAGATGTCAACCATTGCGTTATCAAAGCAGTCACCAGCTTCTACAGATGCAAGGGACTCATTGTAGAATCCGAATGTACCAGTTGCTTTGGCCATGATATCCTGAACGTATTTCAGCTGTGCAGGAGCTTTGTCGTAGTCGATTTCAAGGTCTTTGATGATAGGGAACTTGCCGCCGATTTCTGCTGTGTATTTCTGAGCTGTCTCGTCTGTGAACATCTTCATAAGAGCGATGGCTGCGTCCTGATGCTCTGTTGTGGAGCTCATAAGCAGGTTGTCTGTCTTAACGATCATACGGTTCGGGTCATTTGCACCGTCAATTCCAGGGAACTGGAATACACCACATTTGGACTCAAAGTCTGGGTTGTTACCATTGATCTGTGCGATTGCCCAGGAACCCTGAACCAGCATAGCTGCTTCGCCGTTATAGAAAGCTGCTGTAGCCTGGTCGTTGGAATCTCCGGCTGCTGTAGCCTGGAAATACTGGGAAAGGTCTTTTAATTTGGTGCCTGCTTCGATACAGTTCTCGTCTGTCCAGTTAGCGGTATGGTCTGCGATAGCTGCGAGGTCAACGCCCTGGCGGTCACACAGATAACCAGCGATCATGGATAAGCACCATGCGGTACCTGCGGAGCAGGAGATTGGTGTGTAGCCAGCATCCTGAAGCTTCTGGCATGCAGCGATCAGTTCGTCGTATGTGGTAGGAACTTCAACTCCGGCATCTGCGAACATCTCTGTGTTGTAGTAAACGCAGGCTGCTGCGAAGTTGGTAGGAACTGCCATGATCTTTCCGTCATAGGTCATTCTCTCGAAGATACCATCTGTAAAGGATGCGTACCAGTCTGCTTCCTGATTCTCAAGGATATCGGTAAGATCAGCTGCTGCGCCTGCATTTACATATACGTCCATGTTTGGACCAGGGTTACAGATGTAAACGTCCGGTGTCTGTCCGGCTGCGATCAGTGCGTTCAGCTTGCCATCATACTCTTCCAGGTTGGTGGTGATCGGAGTTACGTGATATTTGCCATCGTACTCTTCGTTGAAACGATCAATGACATCTTTGTAACCTTTGGAAATAAGATCTTCCGTAGCTTCCAGGTCATCCCAGAACATCCATGTGATTTCTTCAACATCATCAGCATAAACCGGTACAGAGGTAACCAGTGTTCCAGCTGCCATTGCTGCAGCCATTAATATTGAAAGTGCTCGTTTCTTGTTCATATTGAACCTCCTTTTAAAAATTTAGATCTCGTATTTGGTAATTCTTACTATAGCAGAGATTGCCTGGGTTTTCTTTCTAATTCTTGTTTGTTTACTATCAATTATTGCTATCTAAAATTGTACAAAAACAAGTATATGTCAAAGTATATAATTTAAAACATAGAAAATTATGCAATATATACAAAGATAAACGATACTTATTTAGATTTAAAATATAAATTTGGCTATATATTGATAAAAAAAGAAACATTTGATACAATACAAACATATTGAAAAACGCAATATTTGAGAACTAAATGACAATATTTGATACTGACCGTCGGAAAATGATATATGTTGGGAAAATTCAAACATGCTCTGGTAAAAGGGTGAAACTCAGGAGCATTATAATAAGAATATACAGGGAAGGAGCATGGGGAAATGATACATAAGCTTAGTGGAATACATGAAACAGTAGATTTCCGGGAGGATGAGCAGGTTTGTCTCTATTATAATGATGAATACGAGAATTACCCACCGCACTGGCATACCTCCTTCGAGGTACTTATGCCAATCGTAAATGGCTATAAGGCACTGTGCGGTGGAAAGGAATACAATCTGCGTGAGGGGGATGTGCTGATTATCGGTCCGTGTATGCTTCATGAGCTTTTTGCTCCGGAAAGCGGAGAGCGGATTATTTTTCAGCCGTGTCTGAACAATATTTCTACCAAGGAGCTGAACTTGCTTACTATGATTATAACCCCGGCTACTTTGATTACACCGGAGGGGTATCCGCAGATTTATGAAAAAGTAAAAACGCTTATGCTGGAAATCAAAGAGGAATATTTCGGTGAGTCTCCCTATCTGGAAACTATGATTATTTCGAAATTCCTTGAGATTCTTACATGCGTTGGAAGACAGCGTGTAAATGCACATACTGTAGCGGGACAGCAGAAAGAAAACGGAGCAAACAGCAGGCAGAAGGAATATGTGGAGAAGTTTATCCTGGTTACAGATTATATTAACAATCATTTTGCGGAAGATTTGAGCCTGGAGGGAGTGGCTTCCCAGGCAGGATTCAGTAAGTATCATTTTTCCAGGTTGTTTAAGCAGTATACAGATTCTACTTTTTATAAGTATTTGAATCAGAAGAGAATTGAATTTGCAAAAACGTTGCTGCAGGATCCGGGAGTGAGTGTGACGGAGGTGGCATTTAAGTCAGGGTTTTCCAGTCTGTCGGCGTTTCTTCGGATGTTTAAGCTGATGAATAATTGTACGCCTACGGAGTTCAGGGAGATGTATGACAGGAAGAAGATGGGGAACTAGAGCGTGTTTGAAAAAGCAGGTGTCAATTTTATTTAGGTATTGATTTCTTATAGGAAGAAAATTATTATGGCATTAGAGCCTGTTTGAAAAAGCATTATTGCAAACTGCACGCCAAAATTGTGACGTACGTCTTACAGAAAGCTTTTTTCCAAACATGCTTTAGGGGATAAGCTGGTTATTCCTGACATTATAAAATGAACGAAATATATACAACAGGAGGTTCGCGAAATGATTCACGAAAAAATAGAGATTCAATTAAAAGATTCTGAGTTTAAAGCAAATTTATTTACATATTTCCTGGACAATTCACCTGAAATCGATCCGGAGAGAAAAAGACCGGTTGTGCTGATCTGTCCTGGCGGCGGCTATCAGATGACTTCTGACAGAGAGGCAGAAGCTCTTGCCGTCAGATTTATGGCAATGGGCTATCATGCTGCGATTTTGCGCTACAGCGTTGCTCCGGCACGTTTCCCGGAGGCGCTTCTTCAGCTGGCTACAGCAGTTGCAATGCTCCGTGAAAATGCAGAAAAATGGCATATTGATACAGAGAAGATCGTAGTCCAGGGTTCTTCTGCTGGTGGACATCTGGCGGCAAGCCTTGGTGTATTCTGGAACAAGCCCTTTGTTGCAGAAGCTTTGGGCATGGACTCCGAAAAGTTTCGCCCCAATGGGCTTATGCTCAGCTATCCGGTAATCACTTCTGGCGAGAAAGCACATAAGGGTTCTTTTGAAAGCGTTCTGGGAGAGGATTATGCAGATGAAGAGAAACGCAGATTCCTGTCCCTGGAATATAATGTTACGAAGGATACCCCGTCGACTTTCCTGTGGCATACAGCACCGGATGATACTGTACCGGTAGAGAACTCCCTGCTGTTTTTCCAGGCACTTCACGCTCTGGATATTCCGGCAGAATTGCATATTTATCCAGTGGGCAGTCATGGTCTGGGACTTGCCACTGCAGAAACAGCATGCCCCAATGGCTATGGAATCCAGGCAGAATGTGAGAGCTGGATTCAGCTTGCCGGTGACTGGATGAAGCACCTGTTTGAAGCGAAGGAAGTCGTAAAGGCACCTTGGGAATAAAAAGATGGGGTGTTGGTGAAATTTCCACAGTTGGTAAGAATATGAAAGTAATAGAAAATATAGATTAGGTGAGTAGAAGCTTTAAAGTCCGTTGCCTTGGGGATTCCCAGACAGTGGACTTTTTTCCTGTTCTGAAATGTGTTGCTGCAAATCATGTGTGGAGTGATTATAACACAGAACAAAATGTACTTCAAGTGTTGTTTTTATATTATTTTGCTGATATACTTTTTTTATCTTAAATATACGGGAGGTGAAAGAAATGTTGACGAAAGAAGATCTACAGGCGATTGCAGGATTGCTGGTGCCCATTGAGACACGGATTGGGAATTTGGAAAGCCGTTTCGACAAGTTGGAAAGCCGTTTCGATAATTTGGAAAGCCGCTTCGACAAGTTGGAAAGCCGTTTCGACAAGTTGGAAAGCCGCTTTGACAGCTTAGAAACTCGCGTTGACAACTTCGAAAGCGAAACCAAGAGCCGCTTTGAGAATCTGGAAGCGAACTTGCGCAGCGTAGACAAGCATGTATGTGAATTGGATGCATCAGTATCAGAATTGCAAAGAAGTGTAAAAGAACTCTGGCTTCATGTGGAGAACACTACAGACTGGAAGCTTCAGGTTGTAGCAGAGAATCATTCCAATCTTTTACAAAAGCTGGAAGAACAACAAAAGAGATGGGAAACGCAGGAAAGACTTTTATTTTACGTGAACAAACATGAGAAAGACATCACCGCGATAAAGCAGAGGCTGTGTATGTGATTGACAGAACCATTCATACATAAGAATGGCTGTAGAAATACTCTCAGAAAACATGAAATATAAAATGCATCAGAAAAACGTAATAGAAAAACAAAATAGAAAAACGAAACAGAAAAATACATATAGAGAAAGCAAATTGCAAGTAATATATCATTTTATAGAATTATAGAAATACTAAAATACAAAAGATAAATTAACACAAAGAACGAAGAAAATAAGCTTAACAATTATAATTATAAGCGTTAAATACCATACAAAACAGAATTGGTGTTCAGAGCATTCAGAAAGTCATTACCCTCTGTGCACGAATAGATAAAAGCGGGGAGTACAGCACTGTTGTTATAACATCTGTACTCCCTGATTTGTTTAAAATGTGAAAAATTTGTATTGTTTTATAATTGTCGATAGTGGGTTTGGCAAGTAGAAGGGCTTTTTATGCTGGAAATCATGAGATATCCAGTTCCGGCGGTTTATCCATCGTGTCGGAAACGTATTTCCCATTTTTCTTGCGCTGGCGGACACATTCGGTGAGCAGATATTCAATCTGCCCGTTTACGGAGCGGAAATCATCCTCCGCCCAGGCTGCAATCTGGTCATAAAGCTTGGCAGAAAGCCTGAGCGGGATCTGTTTCTTAGGCCGGGTATCTCTGGTTTCAGCCATTAGTACAGACTGCCGGAATTAACCACCGGCTGGGCATCGTGATTGCCGCACAGCACTACGAGAAGATTGGAAACCATGGCAGCCTTCCGCTCCTCGTCAAGTTCTACCACATTGTTTTCATTCAATCGCTCTAATGCCATTTCTACCATACCAACAGCACCGTCTACGATCATCTTTCTTGCGTCGATGATAGCGGAAGCCTGCTGTCTCTGCAGCATAACCGCTGCAATCTCAGGTGCATAAGCAAGGTAGGTGATGCGGGCTTCAATAATTTCCAGACCGGCATCTGCTACTTTCTGCTGGATTTCATCACGGATGCGTCCGGCTACGATTTCACTGGAACCGCGAAGACTTCCCTCATCTGCTACACCATCCCCAGTGGTATCTACATTGGGTGCTACGTCATAAGGGTAAATTCTCACGATATTTCGTAGCGCGCTGTCACACTGCAAGGAAAGATATTCCTTATAGTTATCTACGTTGAAAACAGCTTTCGCAGTATCTGTTACACGCCACATAACGGCAATTCCGATTTCTACCGGATTTCCCAGGCAGTCGTTGATCTTCTGACGGTTGTTATTTAAGGTCATGATCTTCAGGGAAATCTTTTTGTTTACATATGTACTGCTTGTGGAAGCGGAAGTTCCGGTGGCCAGTGTGAGAACGGATTTGGCGGCATTTCCTCCATCTACGTCACCGCTCTGGTTCAGTCTCGTCTTTGCAGCCGGGTTTACAGCTGTACAAAAAGGATTTACCCAATAGAAACCGTCATTCTTTAAAGTTCCCACATATTTGCCGAATAAGGTGAGTACAAGGGCTTCCTGCGGCTTCAGCACTTTAAGGCCAAGGAACGGGATCCATCCAAGTGAAGCCCAGATGATACCGATGACCATAAGGGGAATCTGTTCGAAGGCTGCGCCGAATATTACAGCGACTGCGGCCACGGCATAGAGCAGAATAAACAGCACCATCATTCCCATACCATTTTTCTTGTTGTCCAAAACTTTTTCTTTCATAGCAATCCTCCTGATAATGAAAATTATCTTTTACGAGATACAAATATGATATCATTTAGATATCAAAATGTCAATACATACAAGAGAGTTATAGAAAATTTTTCGTTTTTTTCCAGGTAAACAAATCGTCGATTGACGAAAATCCACATTTTAGTGTATATAAGAGAGTAACGCAAAAGAATTATGGAGGATATCATATAGTGGACGCAAAAAGGTTTGGGGCATTTATTTCGGAAAGAAGAAAAGAGCATCATATGACACAGGCCGATCTTGCCGGAAAAGTCGGAGTGACGGATAAGGCGGTCAGCCGTTGGGAACGGGGACTTGGATTTCCGGATATTAATACAATGGAGCCATTGGCAGATGCACTGGGGGTATCACTTTTGGAACTGATGAGATCAGAAATGCAGACAACCGAAGGGGCTAACGTGAAAAAAGATGAGGCAGCAGAAAAAGATGGGACAGTAGAAATGAATGAAGCAGCAGAAAAAAACGGGATGGCAGAAAAGAGAGAGAAAGCAGAGAAAAAATACACGTCTGCAGAGGTGACTGAGATGATGCAATCAATGGAAGAAATACGAAAACAGCAACAGCATCAGGATAAAATCGCAGGCTATCTTGCGATACCGGTAATTCTGCTCATTGTGGCTGTGTTTAAATTCTCTGGTCATGCAAACCTTGGCGGTGCGTTATTTGCCGGGCTTCTTGGCGCGGGAGCTGCTGTGAGTGGATATTATCTGTGGGTGAATCGGGAAGATAAGGAAAGCAAAAGAATTTATGGATTTTTTACAATCACTCTGACCGGCATATTTTTCACAATATGTTCTTTCCTGGTTCCTGACGGATTCTGGGAACAACATAGACAGGAAGCAAGTCTCATCACATGTCTGGTGAATCTGGCGATTGTGATATACGCATTTGGATTTGCAGTAAAGAGAATGTGCAAGGAAAAAAAGAACCCGGTACTTATTGCTGTTGTGGTGGTTCTGGAGATTTTGATAACGGCGTGGACTTTACATGGCTTTGCTGCCAGGTCCATAGAAAATGCCATGGGAACCAGCAAGGGGGATGTGGCAGAACAGTACGCAACACAGCTGTTGCTCAATGAAAAAAATCTTGAAGAAGACTGGATACGGGGATATAGTTATGTTCAGATTGACCTGCATCCGGATATCTACCGTGTAGGTTTTTCCTATTATGCAGATCAAAAAGACGCAGAAGCGGGAAAAGAAAGCATATATGGCTATGATATTCAGGTGGATTCTGATTATAAAATTACGATAAAAGAAGGAAGTTCTGCAATTGGAATGGATTTGTGGAGTGAAAAAATAGAAGGGTAGATCGTATTTGAAAAAACGGGAGAAAAGAACATGAAAGTAGTAATTGCAATTGATTCATTCAAAGGGAGCATGAGTTCTATAGAAGCGGGTGAAGCTGCCGCAGCAGGCATTCGGAAAGTATATTCGGAAGCCAAGACCAAGGCTTATCCGCTGGCAGATGGCGGGGAAGGGACAGTGCGGGCACTGGCCCAGGGACTTGGGGGAAGCTTGGAGAATGTGACAGTTACTGGACCACTTGGAGCCCCGGTTGTCTGCGAATATGCAATTTGGGAGAAACGTAATATAGGCGGTTCAGGTAGAATTGATTTTGTGGGAAAAGAGATGATGGCTGTTTCAGAGAATGCTTCCGTAGTAGAAAATACTTCTATAATAGAAAGTAAACGTGGCTACAAGAATGAGAAAAAGTGCGGAAAGACTGCCATTATAGAAATTGCTGGTGCAGCCGGGATCACTTTGGTTCCACCTGAACTTCTGAATCCTATAAACACTACAACCTATGGTGTTGGAGAGGTCATAAAAGACGCCATTTCCAAAGGCTGCCGAAATTTTATCATCGGAATCGGAGGCAGTGCAACGAATGATGGTGGAATCGGTATGCTTCAGGCTTTGGGAGGAGAGCTTCTGGATAAAAGTGGAAAACAGGTGCCATTTGGAGCAGAAGGTGTGGAAAAGCTTGCCTCCATCAGTTGCAAAAATTTGCTTCCGGAATTAAAAGAATGCAGCTTCCGCATTGCCTGTGACGTGGACAACCCTTTATATGGGGAAAAAGGCTGCAGCTATATCTTCGGCCCCCAGAAAGGCGCAACACCGGAGATGGTGGAGCTGATGGACGGGTGGATGGAAAACTATGCAAAGATAACAGAAGAATATTTTGCAGATTCCAAAACCCAATTGGGAAAATTTAATTATGATCCAAACTACCCAGGCTGCGGAGCAGCCGGAGGCCTTGGCTTTGCCTTCCGTACTTTTCTTCATGGAAAACTGGAACCAGGTATAAGCATTGTCCTGGAAGAAATCGGCATAGAAAATCAGATAAAAAATGCAGACATCGTAATCACTGGTGAAGGTCGTCTGGATGGCCAGACCGTTATGGGAAAAGCGCCCATCGGAATTGCCAGACTTGCAAAGAAATATGGAAAGCCAGTGCTTGCCTTTTCTGGCTCGGTCACTGAAGATGCTGCCTCTTGTAATGAAGCTGGAATCGACGCTTTTTTCCCAATCCTCCGTCAGGTGACCACTCTGGAAGAAGCCATGGATCCGCAGACTGCACAGAAAAATATGGAAAGTGCTGTAGAGCAGGTGTTCCGGGTGATTAGGCTGAAAGAAAGGAATTGGTGAAATTATGGGCGGAAAAGTGCTGGAATTAGAGTCGGATAAACTGATTGAGCAAGGACTTGAGCTTGGAAGACTGGAAAATCAAATGGCTACAGCCGTCAAAATGTTGCAAGTGGGCAAGTATACGATTGAGGAAATTGCAGATATTTCTGGTTTAACGGTTAAAAAAATATGTGCGTTGAAGGATGAAAAGAATCTGTGAGCCAGAGAAATATGGAGAAAAACCATGAATTCTGCAACTCCCCCCTCTTGACTTCTCCCACAAACAAGAGTAATATGAACTACAACGCAATGGCGCGTTAGTGTGATAACGCCGCCATTGCATTTTTTTTACCCGGAAATGGGGAAACAACCTCGAAATGAGGAAACACACCGATAAAATATCGGTGGTGCTGTGATTAATGAGTTTTTTACAAAGAGGAGGAAAGAAAAATGAAGAAGAGCTATTTATGGAGAAAAATGACAAGTGGTCTTATGGCAGCAGCTGTTACCGTGACAGCAATGCCGGGACTTGGACTTACAATGGTACAGGCAGAAGAGAAGAAAACATTAAAGGTAGCAATGGAGTGCAGCTATGCACCATACAACTGGACACAGCCAGATGATTCCAACGGAGCTGTTCCCATTTCCGGAAGCTCTGATTACGCATATGGATACGACGTTATGATGGCGAAAAAAATCTGTGACGAGCTGGGATACGATCTGGAAATCGTGAAACTGGACTGGGATTCCCTGGTACCGGCTGTCCAGTCTGGAAAAGTTGACTGCGTAATCGCAGGTCAGTCCATTACATCCGAACGTCAGCAGATGGTAGATTTCACAGAGCCATACTACTATGCATCCATTATTACCCTGGTAAAAAGCGACGGCGATTATGCAGATGCAAAAAGTGTGGCAGATCTGAAGGGCGTTACCTGTACTTCCCAGCAGAACACTATCTGGTATGATTCCTGCCTGCCGCAGATTGAGGACGCAAACATTCTTCCTGCACAGGAAAGTGCGCCTGCCATGCTGGTTGCCCTGGAATCTGGAAAATGTGACGCTGTTGTAACTGATATGCCTACCGGAATGGCTGCCTGCGTAGCTTACCCGGATTTCAAACTTCTTGATTTTTCTGGCACAGACGGAGATTTTGAGGTATCAGATGAGGATATCAACATTGGTATTTCCGTACAGAAAGGCAATACAGAGCTTCTGGATGCCCTGAACAGCGTACTGGATAAAATGACAGAGGATGATTACAAAGAAATGATGGACGAAGCAATTTCCGTACAGCCGCTGTCAGAGTAAGGGTTACAGTGATTTCGCTGCATTTGAGGCTGTTTGAAAAATCATTCCTGCATTTTGTAAGATTCACTTTGCAGGATATTTCGCAGACGGTCTTTGTAAATAAAGTCGAGAGAGATAGGAGAGAAAAATATGCTTCCTGAAACCTTCTGGGGCCGGATCCAGTATCTGCTCCAGCAATACGGTTCCTCCTTTTTGTCAGGAGCCGGAAATACAATGATCATAGCCATTGTAGGCACCTTTTTAGGGTGCCTTATTGGCTTTATAGTTGGAATTATTCAAACAATTCCTGTAGATAAACGGGACTCCGCCGTTAAAAAGACACTGGTTGGATTTCTCAAATTTATTATGGCATGCTACGTGGAATTTTTCCGCGGCACCCCAATGATGGTACAGGCCATGTTTATCTATTACGGAAGTGCTTACCTGTTCAATATCAACATGTCTATGTGGTTTGCGGCATTTTTCGTAGTATCTATCAATACCGGAGCCTACATGGCAGAAACTGTCCGAGGCGGAATCCTTTCTGTTGACGAAGGTCAGACAGAAGCTGCAAAAGCAATCGGAATGACGCATGTACAGACTATGATGAACGTAATCCTTCCACAGGCATTGCGCAACATCATGCCTCAGATTGGCAACAACCTGATCATCAATATCAAGGATACCTGCGTTCTTTCCATTATTGGAATTGTAGAACTTTTCTACACAACAAAAGGCGTAGCCGGAGCCTATTATACTTACTTTGAATCCTTTACCATCGCTATGGTAATGTACTTTATCCTTACTTTTGTATGCTCCAGACTGCTCCGCCTGCTGGAACACAAGATGGAAGGTCCGCAGAATTATGACCTTGCCACAACGGATACACTGGCTCACACAAGTGGTCTGTATTCCTACCCTAAGAAGAAGGAGGAGAAATGATCATGAGTGAAAAAATCCTTGAAGTCAAGCATCTGGGAAAAGCATTTGGCAGCAATCAGGTACTGAGAGATATTGATTTTTCCGTAAGCCCGGGAGATGTGACGTGCATTATCGGACCGTCCGGTTCTGGTAAATCCACGCTTCTTCGCTGCCTGAATATGCTGGAAACTCCATCCACCGGAGAAATCAATTATCATGGAACTGACATCACCAGTAAGAACGTAAACGTTCCGGAATACCGTTCAAAGGTAGGTATGGTGTTCCAGAATTTTAACCTTTTTAACAACATGACTGCCCTGAAAAACTGCACCGTAGGTCAGGTAAAGGTTTTGAAAAAGAGCAAAGAAGAGGCAGAGAAAAAAGCTTTGTATTATCTGGAAAAAGTAGGTATGGCGCCGTACATCAACGCCAAACCCAAACAGCTTTCCGGAGGCCAGAAACAGCGTGTGGCAATTGCAAGAGCTCTTGCCATGGAGCCGGAAATCCTTCTTTTCGACGAGCCAACCTCCGCGCTGGATCCCCAGATGGTAGGCGAGGTTCTGGAGGTTATGAGAGACCTTGCACACGAAGGCCTGACCATGATCATCGTCACCCATGAGATGGCATTTGCTCGTGACGTTTCCAAGCGTGTAATCTTCATGGCAAATGGCGTTATCGTAGAAGACAGACCGCCGAAGGAGCTGTTTGAGAATCCGAAAGACCCGCTGACAAAAGATTTCCTGAGCCGCTTCCGCAATGCATGAGCCGGAAAGTCGCTTTGCAGATGGGAATTCTGCATTTTTTATCCTTACTTCAATAAGTTAATGTTCACAGTGGCGGTAAATGTGTGCTATACTGGACAATAGATTGGGAAGCTACTGAGAAATTTTATATTTAACCGTAATTGAATTAAGGAGAATCCATGATTGAAATAGGAAAAAAACAGAAGCTTATTGTGGCAAAGACCGTAGATTTCGGTGTTTACCTTGCAGAAGATAAAAATGCAGGCCAGGAAGACAGAGTGCTTCTTCCTGCGAAACAGGTTCCGGAGGGAACCAGAGAGGGCGATGCACTGGATGTATTTATTTACAAGGATTCCAGGGACCGTCTTATTGCAACCACCAGAGAACCACTTCTTCAGGTTGGACAGACTGCTGTTCTGAAAGTGCTTCAGGTAACCAAGATCGGTGCATTCCTGGATTGGGGCTTAGAGAAAGACCTGCTCCTTCCATACCATGAGCAGACCAGCCGTGTGCGGGAAGGACAGGAGTGCCTGGTAGCCCTTTATGTAGATAAGAGCAGCCGTCTCTGCGCCACCATGAAGGTATACCATTACCTTTCTACCAGAACCCCATATGTAACAGGTGATTCCGTAAAAGGGCGTGTCTACGAGATCAGCGATCGTTTCGGTGTTTTTGTAGCTGTTGATGACAAATATTCCGCCCTGATCCCAGCCAGAGAAGCCAGCGGCAAATACCGCCCGGGCGAAGTCCTCGACCTTCGCGTTTCCGAGGTGAAAGAGGATGGCAAGATGAACGTCACAGACCGTCAGAAAGCCTACATCCAGATTAACGAAGATGCCGAGAGCGTCCTTAGCATAATCGAAGAATTCGCCGGCGTCCTCCCCTTCGATGACAAAGCCTCACCAGAAGTGATCAAACGCGAATTCGGACTCAGCAAGAATGCCTTTAAACGTGCTGTGGGACACCTTCTGAAAGAAGGTAAAATTGAGATTAAGGACAAACGCATCTACAAGAAATAATGGAATCTGATACACCCTTTATTGGAAAATAATAAAACCTGCATACCATATTGGAATACCCCAATATGGTATGCAGGTTTTTTCTCTAAAACACGAACGGGTGTTTACCAGGGCTTGAACTTGTGTTAAACTATTTATTAATCATACTTGCTATTTAGTGTGTTGGGAGGGTGAAAAGTTCTTCAGGAGGGACGCATTTGGACAATGTGTATTACTCACTCGCCGGCGCAACGCTCCGATGAACTAATCGCTAACTGCGACTAATGCGTTCGGGAGAGCCCTCACGCATAAGTCTTCGTAAGCGCTGGATTTCATCTTCGCTAGGAACGCGCCTGAAATGGCTCGCTGGAGTAATACACATTGCCCAAATGCTGTGTACTGGCTGGTAAGAACTTTTAACGAAGGGGGAGGGGAGTGATTGGTTTCCCGATACTTTCTTGACAACGATAGATTAGAAAAACAATAAAGTTGCGGGATACCAACTACTTCACCCCACCCCCGTTGTTGTCGTTACTGTTTCTTTCTTCCCTTTTCAGTAACCAGCGATTTTGCAATGTATATTCGCAAGCCGCGCATTTCAGGAGCGGTTTTAGTGGAGGCGAGATCCATGACTTACGGAGACTTAGGCGCGAAGGCTTTCCTGAGCGTCTTAGTCGTAGTTAGTCATTAGCTTGCCGGAACGTTGCGACGCGCGGCGGTGAATATACATTGTGAAATCGCGTCCGGGATAACGACCAACACATTAAATAGCAAATTTGCGAAGAAGGAGACACACAATGGCTTTTACCCACCTCCACGTCCACACCGAATACTCCCTGCTGGACGGTTCCAATAAAATAAAAGAATATGTTGCCCGTGTAAAGGAGCTTGGGATGGACAGCGCGGCCATCACAGACCATGGGGTCATGTACGGCGTCATCGATTTTTACCGGGCAGCGAAAGCAGCCGGAATCAATCCGATCCTTGGCTGCGAAGTCTATGTAGCCCCTGGTTCCCGCTTCGACCGCGAGATCGGCAGTGGCGACGACCGTTACTACCATCTGGTACTTCTTGCCGAGAACAACCAGGGCTACCAGAACCTTATGAAAATTGTATCCAAAAGCTTTAAAGAAGGCTTTTACTATAAACCACGAGTAGACCTGGAGCTTCTCCGGGAATATCACGAAGGTCTCATCGCGCTGAGCGCCTGCCTGGCCGGTGAAGTAGCCCGGTTCCTTAACAGAGGAATGTACCCGGACGCTAAGAAGGCGGCCCTCCGCTATCAGGAAATTTTCGGCGAAGGCAATTTTTTCCTAGAGCTTCAGGATCATGGAATCCCGGAACAGCAGAATGTGAACCAGCAGCTCCTGCGCATGCACCAGGAGACCGGAATTGACCTGGTGGCGACTAACGATATTCACTATACGTATAAAGAGGATGCAGATCCCCACGATATTCTTCTATGCCTTCAGACAGGCAAGAAGCTGTCGGATACAGACCGTATGCGCTATGAAGGCGGTCAGTACTATGTGAAATCTGAGCAGGAAATGGCAGCTCTTTTTCCATATGCCCTGGAAGCTTTGGAGAATACTCACAAAATTGCCCAGCGCTGTCACGTAGAAATCGAATTCGGCGTTACCAAGTTGCCTAGATTTGACGTTCCGGACGGCTATACTTCCTGGGAATACCTGAATAAGCTTTGCTTTGAAGGTCTGGAGCATCTGTACGATCCGGTTACCCCACAGCTTCGGGAACGCCTGGAATATGAGCTGAATACTATCAAAAACATGGGCTACGTTGACTATTTCCTTATTGTCTGGGACTTCATTCACTATGCCCGCAGCAACGGTATCGAGGTAGGCCCCGGACGAGGCTCCGCAGCCGGAAGTATTGTTGCATATACTCTTGGAATCACCTTACTTGATCCAATTAAATACGACCTTCTGTTTGAACGTTTCCTTAATCCGGAACGTGTATCCATGCCTGATATTGACGTGGATTTTGGATTTGAGCGAAGACAGGAAGTAATCGATTATGTTGTGCGCAAATATGGTAAAGACTGTGTGGTTCAGATCGTTACCTTTGGTACCCTGGCAGCCCGCGGTGTTATCCGTGATGTAGGCCGTGTCCTCGATATGCCATATGCCCAGGTAGACTCCATTGCGAAAATGGTTCCTGCCAAAATACCGAATGTGAAGCTTGTCACAATCGACAAAGCCATGGAAGTAAACCCGGAACTGAAAAAAGCATACGACGAGCAGCCGGATGTGCATCATCTGATTGACATGGCCAAACGTCTGGAAGGTCTTCCAAGACATACCTCCATGCACGCTGCCGGAGTTGTAATCAGCCAGAAAGACGTCTCCGAGTATGTGCCCCTTTCCCGCGCGCAGGACGGAACCATTGTCACCCAGTTTGTCATGACAACTCTTGAGGAGCTGGGACTTTTGAAAATGGATTTCCTTGGCCTTAGAACCCTGACTGTAATCAACAACGCAGTAAAAAATGTAAAGAAAAATTACGGCATATCCCTTGATATGCAAAAGATAGATTATAATGACCAGAAAGTGCTGGATTCTCTTGGAACCGGACGTACAGACGGTGTGTTCCAGCTGGAGAGTGGCGGAATGAAGGGCTTTATGAAAGAACTGAAGCCTCATAGCCTGGAGGATGTGATCGCCGGAATTTCCCTGTATCGTCCGGGACCGATGGACTTTATTCCCCAGTATATCCGCGGCAAGAACCGTCCAGACACCATCCACTATGATTGTCCTCAGTTGGAGCCAATCCTGAAGGCGACTCACGGTTGTATCGTGTACCAGGAGCAGGTTATGCAGATCGTACAGAGCCTTGCCGGATTTACCCTGGGACGAAGCGATCTTCTCCGCCGGGCCATGTCCAAGAAGAAACTTAACGTTATGGAAAAAGAACGCCAGGCTTTTGTCTATGGAAATGAAGCAGAAGGTGTTCCTGGATGTATTAAGAATGGAATTGACGAGAAAATCGCAAATAAGATTTATGACGAAATGATCGATTTTGCACAGTATGCATTTAACAAATCCCATGCGGCTGCATACGCCTATGTTACGTATCAGACTGCCTTTCTGAAATACTATTATCCGGTAGAATATATGGCTGCGCTGATGACCTCCGTAATCGACAAGCCTACCAAGGTTGCCGAGTATATTCAGGTCTGCCGCCAGATGAATATTCCGATCTTGCCGCCGGACATCAACAAAGGCGAGTATGGTTTTTCTGTATCAGGAGGCTCGATCCTCTATGCACTTTCCGCAATCAAGAGCGTAGGCCGTCCGGTCATCGAGGCTATTGTTGCAGAGAGAAAAGAACATGGCGAGTACCTTTCCGTGAAGAACTTTATTGAGCGGAATATGGAAGCTGTGAACAAGCGTGCCATTGAGAACTTTATCAAGGCCGGTGCTCTGGATTGTCTGGAAGGAAACCGTCATCAGAAGATGGTCGTTTTTGGTCAGATCGTAGATGACATTTCCCGAAACAAGAAGCAGTCTATGGCAGGGCAGCTCAGCTTATTCGACATTGCCAGCGAAGATGAAAAAAAAGAATTTGAGATCCGTATGCCGAATCTGGAAGAATATGACAAAGAGACGGTTCTGTCCTACGAAAAAGAAGTCCTTGGCATATACCTGAGCGGTCATCCTCTGGATCGCTACCGTAATATGATGGAGAAAATGATTTCCGCAAGAACTATTGATTTCCAGCCGTCAGATGAAGACGACCGTGAAGGCGGTGAACCGGATGAGTCAAAAGTACGGGACAATCAGAAAGTCATCATCGGAGGAATGATCACAGAGAAAAACGTGAAGTATACCAAAACAAACAAAGTGATGGCGTTCCTTACCGTGGAGGATCTGGTTGGAACTGTGGAAGTCATGGTTTTCCCAAGAGATTACGAGAAATGGCAGAATATGATCAATGAGGACGCCAGGGTATTCATCCAGGGACGGGTATCTGCCGAGGATGACAAGGCCAGCAAACTGATCCTGGAAAAGGTACGGCCTTTCTCCGATATTCCGAGAGAACTCTGGATCCAGTTTGAAAGTAAGGACGATTACAGCCAGAAAGAAAAAGGGCTTCTGGAGGATCTACGGAATTCTCAGGGTACAGACACTGTCGTTATTTATCTGAAAGATGTAAAAGCAATGAAAAAACTGTCTGCTGCATACCATGTAAATCTGCAGGATGAATGGCTTGCACAGATGAGTAAAAAATATGGTGAAGGCAATATCCGGGTTGTAGAAAGAGCTCTGAAAACGCTTTAAAGTGAAGAATCAGACAGGTATATGGAAAATTATGGTAAAATCACGGAAAACAGAGTGTAATTTCGGCAATTACTTAAGGAAAGAGTCTTGAAAAACCTTTGAAAATGCTATAAACTAATGCTGAATATGTGTATAGAAAAACGAGGGCGTTTCCACTGAAAATGGAGACACAGCTCCCGACGATTCATAAGATGGAGGAGATTATTATGGCAGAAAACAAAGTTAAGACCATTGGTGTCCTTACCAGCGGCGGTGACGCTCCTGGAATGAACGCTGCAATCCGTGCAGTTGTAAGACGTGGACTTTCCAGCGGACTTAAAGTAAAAGGTATCCAGAAGGGCTATAACGGCCTTTTAAACGAAGAGATCATCGATATGACAGCAAGAGATGTATCCGACACCATCGAGCGTGGTGGTACAATTCTTTACACTGCAAGATGTGCCGAGTTCCGCACAGCGGAAGGACAGCAGCGTGGTGCAGAGATCTGCCGCAAGCACGGTATTGACGGACTTGTTGTAATCGGTGGAGACGGTTCCTTTGCCGGAGCACAGAAGCTTGCTAACCTTGGAATCAATACAATCGGAATTCCAGGAACCATCGACCTTGACATTGCATGTACAGAGTACACCATCGGTTTTGATACCGCTGTTAATACAGCTATGGAAGCAATTGACAAGGTTCGTGATACATCTACTTCCCATGAGAGATGCAGTATCATCGAGGTTATGGGACGTGGAGCCGGCTGGCTTGCACTGTGGTGTGGTATTGCCAACGGAGCCGAGGATGTTCTGATCCCTGAGAAGTATGACTATGATGAGCAGAAGCTGATCAATAACATTATTGAGAGCCGTAAGATGGGTAAGAAACACCACATCATCATCAATGCAGAGGGTATCGGTCATTCACAGGCTATGGCAACTCGTATCGAGGCCGCTACAGGAATCGAGACACGTGCTACTATCCTTGGTCACATGCAGCGTGGTGGAAGCCCAACATGTAAGGACCGTGTATATGCATCCATGATGGGTGCTATGGCAGTAGACCTTCTTCTGGAAGGCAAGAAGAGCCGTGTTGTTGGATATCGTCATGGTGATTTCGTTGATTTCGATATCAATGAAGCTCTTGCAATGGAGAAGAGCGTAACTCCATATATGTGGGAGGTTTGTGAGTCCCTTTCCCATAACTATAGGAAATAACAGTGATAATACGGTTCACTTGTCTCAGAGCATATCTCCGATTGGGTTTTACAGTCTGTGATACACATTTTGCAGAAATTCTTTGAGCTATGTGTCGGCGTCAGGTGAACCGTAATTATAAAAGAGTCATTGTTCCTGACATTCTGCAGCAGAATATTCTGCGAAAGATGCTGAGGGGCATTGGCATAAAGGAAGCTTATGTTCATTCAAAACCTGCAATATAAATTGCATAAACTGAATACGGCACAGATTATTACCCTCAGCTTTGCGGGGGTAATTTTTGTAGGAGGATTAATTTTGTGGCTGCCTTTCTGTACGGCAGCAGGCCAGACCACTTCGTTCTCCGATGCTATGTTTACAGCCACCACCTGTGTATGTGTAACCGGTCTTGTAACTGTGACCACAGCCACTCACTGGAGCCTGATCGGCAAGCTGGTGATCCTTTTGCTGATCCAGATTGGCGGAATTGGCCTGATCGCTCTTGCAAGCATTATTTTTATTTCCCTGAATAAGAAGATCAGTCTGAAGAACCGCAGAATGATCCAGGAATCCTATAATCTGGAGCAGATGTCCGGTCTGGTAACAGTGGTGAGAAAAGTGGTTCTCTGCGTATTTGCAGCGGAAGGAATCGGAGCCGTCGGCTATGCATTCTGCTTTGTACCAGAGCTTGGACTGGTGAAAGGTCTGGGGCAGGCTGCTTTTACAGCAGTTTCAGCCTTTTGCAATGCAGGAATCGATCTCTTGGGAGAGAACAGTCTGGCAGACTATGTAACCAATCCTCTGGTGAATGTGACAACTATGGGATTGATTATTGCTTCTGGACTTGGCTTTAACGTATGGTGGGATCTTGGAAAAAGAATAAAGCTGGTTTTTCAGAAGAAGCTTTCTCCTGGCAGATTATTCCGGACCCTTCGTCTGCAGAGCAAGCTGGTTTTGACTACAACCGGGATTTTGCTCCTTGGTGGGACAATCTGTATTTTACTGTTTGAGTATAAGAACCCGGACACACTGGGAAGTCTGTCCTTTGGACAGAAGCTGATGGCAGCGGCATTTCAGTCTGTGACCACAAGAACTGCAGGATTTTTTACAATTGATCAGGGGGCACTGACCAGCGGAAGCGTAATAATCTGTCTGTTTCTTATGCTGGTTGGAGGTTCTCCTATGGGGACTGCCGGCGGAGTGAAGACGACTACACTTGCAGTGCTTGTGCTGAGTATTATTGCCAACCTTCGGGGAAAAAAGGATGTAGAGGTTTATGGGAGAAAGATTCGCAGCAGTTATATCCGTTCTGCGCAGGTAGTTGTGGGAATGGCGGTTAGTGTGCTGCTTATTTCCGTGCTGGGGATTTTTGCAATTATGCCGGATGCACCCTTTGTGGATGTGCTGTATGAGCTTACTTCTGCAATTGGAACCGTAGGTCTTTCCAGAGGACTGACCGCGGTCCTGAATACACCGGCCAAATGGATCGTTATTTTTACCATGTATCTTGGAAGAATCGGTCCGCTGACACTGGGCGCGGCGGTTGTATCCCGTGCGCAGAAGCGAACGAAAGATGTACATCTGGCAGAAGAGAATATTATGATAGGATAGAAAATGGCGTCTGTGGACGACATTATCCCGCATGAAAGTCCGTTGCTTTCATAGCAGATTTTAAAGGAGATTAGAATGAGCGGAAAATCCTTTGCAGTCATTGGATTGGGGCAGTTTGGAATGACCCTGGCAAAAGAGCTTGCGAATGCAGATTATGATGTTTTGGCAATTGATGATAAAGATGAAAATATTCAGGAAATTGCAGATACTGTCACTTATGCAGTTCGTGCAGATGTGCGCGAGCCTGGAATTCTGAAATCTCTGGGCGTGCAGAATGTAGACGTTGCGATTATTGCGGTTGCAGAAAATATGGAAGCCAGTATTACAGCCACCATGCAGGTGAAGGATCTGGGCGTCCCGCTTGTTCTGGCGAAGGCAATGAATTCCCTTCATGGCCGGATCCTGGAGAAAATTGGTGCTGATCAGGTAATATATCCGGAGCGTTCCATGGGCATCCGCGTTGCCCGTAATTTTACAGCCAGTGGATTTGAGGATGTGTTTGAGCTTTCTACGGAGTTCAGTATGGCAGAATTCCGGATCCCGAATGAATGGGTGGGAAAAAGTCTTTCAGAGATCAGGCTCCGTGAGCAGCATCATATAAATCTGGTTGCAGTGAAGCATGGAGATTCTGTAAATGTAAACCTGAATCCTGCGGAGAAGCTGGAAGCGGGTTGTATTCTGGTTGCAGTAGGAAAGAACGAGGATTTGAATAAATTCCGAAAGCCGCTGTAACAGGGAGGATAATTTATGATAACCAGTGCAAATAATACACAGGTAAAAAATATCATACAGTTAAACCAGAAGGCCAAGGCCCGCAGGGAACAGGGGTTGTTTGTGGCTGAGGGACGGAAAATGTTCGGGGAAGCTCCAAAGGACTGGATTTCCAGGGTTTATGTGACAGAATCCCTGACTGCAGATGAGTCCCTGATGAAGCAGGTCATGGAACTTCCGGAAGAAAAAAGAGAAATCGTGGCAGATAATGTTTTCCGCCAGATGTGTGATACCAGGACTCCACAGGGAATTCTTACAGTTCTGAAGAAACCGGTGTGGACTGTGGAAGATATTTTAAAAGGAGATGCTCCTTTGGTAATGGTTCTTGAGGATCTTCAGGATCCGGGAAATGCAGGGACTATTTTCCGAACAGGTGAGGGTGCTGGTGTTTCCGGTGTTTTTCTTACGAAAACCTGCGTAGACATTACCAATCCAAAGGTCATCCGATCAACTATGGGATCTGTTTACAGAATGCCTTTCCTATATGTGGAGGATGTGGTATCATTAAAAGCAGAACTGGAGCAAAAAGGTATCCGTACCTTTGCAGCCCACCTGAAAGGAAAAAATTCCTATGATCAGGAGGATTATCAGGGCGGCACAGCATTTCTTATTGGAAATGAAGGAAACGGGCTGACGGAAGAGGCAGCAGAAGCTGCCGATTGTCTCATCCGGATCCCCATGTGCGGCAAGGTGGAGTCCTTGAATGCAGCTATGGCTGCAGGAATTTTGATGTATGAGGCTGCAAGGCAGAGACGGTAGGGTTAGCTGATCTGGAATCTGTCTGCTGAAGTATATCTGATGACGTATGGCAGATTTTGACAATCGCTTATCTGAAAGGGGGAGTCTTATGGAACCAATTATCTGGCTGGGAGTCCTGGCTGTGCTTCTGGTTATTGAAGGGCTTACCACGGCACTTACCACCATCTGGTTTGCAGGAGGCGCACTTGCTGCCGCTATTGCAGCCGGCATTGGAATGGGAATCGTGCCGCAGCTTCTTCTGTTTTTCTGTGTTTCACTGGTGCTGCTGTTTTTTACAAGACCGGCAGCTCTGAAGCTTATGAGAAAAGACACAGAGAAAACAAATGTGGAAGGTCTTCTTGGAAAAAAGGCTGTCGTGATCCAGAAGATCAATAATCTGGCCCAGACAGGCCAGGTTCGCATCAATGACATTGAATGGATGGCCCGGACATCCGATGACAGCGTAACAATTCCGGTTGACACTGTAGTAATCATAAAAGCAGTCCACGGTGTTAAATTGATCGTGGAGCCAAAGGAGGCGTAATATGGGAAGTATCTTATTTTTGCTGATTGTCATCATTCTGGTGCTGTGGATCCTGGCATCCTGCATCCGCATCGTACCCCAGGCATATGCGATCGTACTTGAGCGTTTAGGTGCTTATCAGGCAACATGGGGAACCGGTGTACACTTCAAACTTCCATTTGTAGAGCGTGTGGCAAGAAAAGTCAATCTGAAAGAGCAGGTTGTAGATTTCCCACCACAGCCGGTTATCACAAAAGATAACGTAACCATGCAGATTGATACTGTTGTATTTTTCCAGATCACAGACCCGAAGCTGTACGCATACGGCGTTGAGAATCCGATCATGGCTATCGAGAATCTTTCCGCGACTACATTGCGTAACATTATCGGTGATATGGAACTGGATGAAACCCTGACCTCACGTGAGGTGATCAATACCAAGATGCGTGCTTCCCTTGACGTGGCAACTGATCCATGGGGAATCAAGGTAAACCGTGTAGAGCTTAAAAATATCATTCCTCCGGCCGCTATTCAGGAAGCCATGGAGAAACAGATGAAAGCAGAGCGTGAGAGACGTGAGGCAATTCTGATCGCAGAAGGTGAGAAGAAGTCCACCATCCTTGTTGCAGAGGGTAAAAAAGAATCTGCAATTCTTGATGCCGAAGCTGAGAAGCAGGCTGCTATCCTTCGCGCGGAAGCGCAGAAAGAGCGCATGATCAAAGAGGCAGAAGGTCAGGCAGAGGCAGTTCTGAAGGTTCAGAAGGCGAATGCAGAAGGTCTTCGTATGATCAAGGAGGCAGGTGCTGACAATGCAGTTCTTACCCTGAAGAGCTTCGAAGCTCTTGCGAAAGTGGCAGACGGCAAATCTACCAAGATCATTATCCCGTCAGAGATCCAGAACCTGGCAGGACTGGCAGCTTCTTTGAAGGAAGTTGTTGTGGATGAAAAGGATAAAAAAGAAGAGTAACATTCTTGAAACAAGAAATTAATGAGATGAAAGCCGACGATGGTAGTCTGAAAAGTGAAAAATTGAAAGACTTGTACGACAGTTTACTGTAAAGCATGGCAGAAAGAAAAATGGTGCCAGGCACTATACCTGGCACCAGAGGAGGATTATTATGAACTTAAAAGGCAGAAATTTTTTGACACTGAAAGACTTTACACCAGAGGAAATTCTGTATCTTCTTGATTTATCCGCTGAGTTAAAGGCAAAGAAAAAAGCCGGTGAGCTTACCGAGTATTACAAGGGCAAAAATATTGCCCTGATCTTTGAGAAAACCAGTACCAGAACACGTTGTTCCTTCGAGGTGGCAGCCCATGATCTGGGAATGGGAAGCACCTATCTGGATCCAACTGGCTCCCAGATCGGCAAGAAAGAGAGCATTGCAGATACTGCAAGAGTTCTTGGAAGAATGTATGATGGTATCGAGTACCGTGGATTTGGTCAGGAAATTGTAGAAGATCTTGCAAAATATGCAGGAGTTCCGGTTTGGAACGGTCTGACAAACGAATATCATCCAACACAGATGTTAGCAGATATGCTTACCATCCGTGAGCATTTCGGATATCTGAAAGGAATCAAGCTGGTTTACATGGGCGATGCCCGTTACAACATGGGTAACTCCCTGATGGTAGCCTGCTCCAAGCTTGGTATGCATTTCGTAGCCTGCACAAGTAAGAAATATTTCCCAAATGAGGAGCTGGTTGCTCAGTGCAAAGAGTACGCTGCAGAGTCCGGCGCAACCATTACTCTTACAGAGGATGTAGAGGCTGGAACGAAGGACGCAGACGTTATTTACACAGATGTATGGGTATCCATGGGTGAGCCGGATGCAGTATGGGAAGAGAGAATCCATGATCTGACACCATACAAGGTAACCTCTGCAGTTATGAAGAATGCAGGGGAGAAAGCAATTTTCCTTCACTGTCTGCCGGCATTCCATGATCTTAAGACAAAGATTGGCAAAGAGATGGGCGAGCGCTTCAATCTGACAGATATGGAAGTAACAGACGAAGTATTCGAGTCTCCGGCTTCTAAGGTATTTGATGAGGCTGAGAACCGTATGCATACCATTAAAGCGGTTATGGTTGCTACACTGGGAGAGCCTGAGAATAAATAATTCGGCTTCCAGATAACAATGAATTAATGAATTCCGATTGTTTCTACGTTCTTATGTACTACTTTTTATCCTCTGGATAAGATGTATCATTTATTCAAAGAACCTGGACGATTGGGAGTTATAGAAAGGGTATCTGAAATGATTTCCGAAAAAGAATCATATGAAGAAATTGGCACGGGCAGTATCTATAACGAAACCACAATTGCAGATCAGATACATACAAAATGGGCGGGCAAAACCGTCCATTTTGCAAGAGAAACAGATTCTACCAATTTGTGGATCAAGCGTCTGGCGAAGGAAGGCGCATCAGAGGGAACTCTTGCACTGGCAGAATTTCAGTCAGCAGGAAGAGGAAGACTTGGCAGATCCTGGGAGGTACCAGAGGGTACGTCGGTTATGATGAGCATTCTTCTCAGACCGAAATTTGAACCTCAGTATGCACCAACCCTTACCCTTGTAATGGGTATGGCTGTGGCGAAAGCAGTGAAGAATCTTGGATTTGACGTAAGTATCAAATGGCCCAATGATGTGGTAGTTTCCCACAAAAAAATATGCGGAATCCTTACCGAAATGGGGGTTCGCGATGGAAAAATTGACTATGCAGTCATCGGAGTGGGAATTAATGTAAATATCAGAGAGTTTCCGGAGGAGATGGCAGACAAGGCTACATCCCTTTATCTGGAGAGCGGCAAGGAATTTGACAGAAGCCAGATTCCCGGGCTTGTGATGGAAGCTTTTGAGGAATACTATGAAAAATTTGCAGCGACCTGTGACCTCAGTGGGCTGAAAGAGGAATATGAAAGTATTCTTGCTAATTACAATCAGCCGGTGCGTGTGCTGGCGAAAGAGCCGTACGAGGGCGTGGCCAGAGGGATTACAGATGGCGGAGAGCTGTTGGTAGAGAAAACTGATGGAACGATTGTAGCTGTCAGCGCCGGTGAGGTTTCGGTTCGCGGGCTGTATAGCTATGTGTAAGGCTATTGTTTAGGCACATTTTCGCAAATGATATTCCCCACTGATTGCGATAATCCTACAGTGAATGGGGCATATCACTTGCGAAAATGTTGTTGACACAGATGAAAACAGAAAGGTGGGACTTAATTGTATCAGGAGAATGTAGTGCTTTGCGGCGCAAGCGCCTATGAACAGAAATATTACTTTAATAAAGACTTTGATTCTCTGCCTGATCATGTGAAGAAGGAACTGCAGATCATGTGTGTTCTTTTCACAGAAGAGATTGGAGGAATTTTCACACTGGAATTTGATGATCACGGAAACCTGCAGTTTAAAACAGAGGCTACGGAAGCTGATGGATTTTATGATGATATTGGCGGTGCACTGAAGATTAAAAAGCTGCGTGTGGAGAAAGAGGAGCTTCTGGAATCTCTGGAAATGTATTATCGTGTGTTCTTCCTTGGGGAAGATGTGGATAAAGAGAAGACAGAAGAGTAAGCTGTGTGGATAAACTGATAAACAGGGAAAATAGCAGCTCATCAGATGTGACATTTGAGTTCACGAAGCGAGTAATTGTTGAAAGGATTGAATAGTTACACATCAAATATGAAAGTAATTAAGGTGATATGAGTAGTAATTTAGATTCTAAGTTGAGATATGAGCTTCCAAAGGAGATGAAGTGGAAAATCGGAACTGTGGAGATCCCTAACCGGTTCGTCCTGGCACCAATGGCGGGCGTTACCGACCTGGCTTTTCGCAGGCTTTGCAAGGAGCAGGGCGCTGGGCTTCTCTGCATGGAGATGATCAGTGCCAAGGCTATTTCCTATAAGAACAAAAATACCAGGGCGCTGATGGAAATCGACCCGGTGGAGCATCCTATTTCCATGCAGCTCTTTGGAAGTGAGCCAGAGCTGATGACGGAGGTGGCGAAGGAAATCGAGGAGGAGCCTTTTGACATTCTGGATATCAATATGGGATGCCCAGTGCCGAAGGTGGTAAATAACGGTGAAGGTTCAGCTCTTTTGAAAAATCCGGATCTGATTGTGAAGATTGTGAAAAGCATTTCTTCTGCCATTCAGAAGCCATTGACAGTGAAAGTTCGTATCGGTTTTGAGAATGAGCCGGTGGATATTGTGGAGATTGCAAAGCGCGTGGAGGATGCCGGGGCAGCAGCTATTGCAGTTCATGGACGGACACGGCAGCAGTATTATTCCGGGATAGCAGACTGGGAGACCATTGCCAGGGTTAAAGAAGCAGTTTCCATTCCGGTGATTGGAAATGGGGATGTGGATTCGCCGAAAAAGGCGGAGAAACTTTTCCGGCAGACTGGATGTGATGCGGTGATGATCGGGCGTGCTGTGGAAGGAAATCCATGGATTTTCCGGGAGATGAATCACTATTTTGCAACAGGGGAAGAGCTGGCCAGACCGCCTCTTGCCGAGGTGAAAGCGATGATTCTGAAGCATGCGCGGGCGCAGATAGAGATGAAGGGTGAGTTTATCGGCATTCGGGAGATGCGTAAGCATGTGGCATGGTATACAGCAGGAATGCCCCACAGTGCAGGGCTTCGTAGGGAATCCAATAATATTGAGAGTTATGCAGATTTGGAGAAGCTGCTGGAGAGATTATAATTATGTTCAGTGGATCCGATTCTGCAAAAAATCATTTCAAATGTAGTGTTGACCAGATGAGTGGAAAACCGCTGTATGGTGATAAAAAGATAATAATCAGACGTATGAGAGTCAGGAGGTTTGGGCTGGGAAGGCTGGAACTTGCTGACTTTTTCTATAGTTGAAAGGGAAAGATTATGGATAAATTACTGAGATATAACGGTGTGCAGGAAGCACTAAAATTTCTGCGCGAAGATGATGAAAGAACTTTGCAGGAGCACCTGGAAATGTGCCAGATTCCTGCGCCTTCCTATGAAGAAGGGGAGAAAGCGGAATATGTCCGAAAGAAGATGGTGGATGCCGGTCTTTCAGAGGTGCACGTTGATGAGGTGGGAAATGTGCTGGGAACCTGGAAAGGGACTGGGAATGGACCGCGAATTATGGTTGCGGGACATACAGACACTGTTTTCCCAAGGGAGACAGACCTTACTTTGAAGAAAGAAGGCGAACGCTACAGCTGTCCGGGAATCGGAGACGATACCAGGGCGGTAGCGGAGCTTCTCAGTCTTGCAAGAGCAATGAATGCTACAGGCATTCGCGGCGAGGGAGATATTGTGTTCTGTGCAAATGTGTGCGAAGAGGGACTTGGTGATCTGAGGGGAATTAAGCATGTATTTAAGGATATGGCAGACACAGAAGGGCGCTACGACGGTTTCGTTTCCATTGATGATAAAAAAACCTCTGGAATCATTTACCAGGCAGTAGGCAGCGAGCGCTATCTGGTAACTTTCCACGGAACCGGCGGACACAGCTTCACCGGCTTCGGAATTCCCAACCCGATTCACGCAATGGGAAGGGCGATTGCGAAAATCAGCGATTTCCAGACACCAAAGAATCCGAAAACTACTTTCAGTGTAGGCGTAGTAAACGGCGGCACGTCTGTAAATGTAATCGCGGCAGAGTGTTCTATGCTGGTGGATCTGCGCTCTGTGGATGCAGGGGAACTTGAGAAATTATCCGCAAAACTCCACCAGGCAATAGAAGAAGCCGTGAATGAGGAAAACGCCCGCTGGGGATATGGAACTTTAAGTTCTGAGAGTACAGGAATCCTTGACGACAATAATATGACAGCGAAAAGCAGTGTGGGAGATACAGCTGGCGCAGTGCCAGTGAATGCTGATAATGGAGACAGGGAAACCTCAGCAGAAGATGACCGCATTACAGTCACCTTCGAACAAAAGGGCAGGCGCCCTGCTGGTACCCAGGAAAAATCCTGCCAGATTGTCCAGGCTGCAAATGCTGCAAATCAGGCCATTGGCATGGAAACCCTGTACATCGGTGCCGCCAGCACAGACGCCAACATCCCCATCAGTCTTGGAATCCCTGCCATCACCGTGGGCTGGGGAGGAAAAGGCGGTGGAGAGCATACCATCCACGAATGGTACGAACCTGCAGAATCCTGGAAAGGACCACAGCGTGACTTGCTGTTGCTGTTGGCGTTATCGGGCTATGAAAATATACGAGAGTATCAGCTTCCACGCATAAATCCGAAAGGAAAATAAAAAAACATCCCCCGGAAAGAATAGTCCCAATAAACGGACATTTCCCTTCCGGGGGATGTTGTATTAACTGAATTAGTTCTGATGTTTTTTTCGAAGAATTACATAAACCAGAATCAAAGTAAACAGCACAAACAAAATGGAGCAGGACAGTACATAATTCAATGCTGCGCCCATAATTCCCCACTGCTGCACCAGAATCCGGGCAGCTGCGATGGTAATAATTGCGGTTATGGAATAAACTGGAAGCAGGCATTTTCCCCAGCGGATAGCGATAAGGATATTGTAGATCATGTAGACTTCCGCGCTGATTCCTCCGCCGATAAGCAGAACTACGAAATGCAGCTTATATGGGGAAAGATCCACGCCGTAAATAATCTCCAGCAATGTTCGACCGATGAGATGCCCTCCAGCCACAACAGCTACACAGCAGACCAGGATGATGCCAATGATCCGCAGTATGTACAGTGTGAACTTTTTCACATTATTTTCCCACCATAATTCTGCGATGGTGGTGATGGTAGGCTTAAACACGAACTCGCACATCAGCGAAATCACAAAAGAAGGCATAAACAGAATGCTATAGTAAGTCTGATATTCATCTGTCATAACGCCAGCCATTGCGTATTTTGGAATGTTGTAGAGCAGCAGGGAAAGAAAAGTACCGATAAACATAGGGGTACAGGTTCGAAGTAACTCCCACACATGAGACATCTGAAGCTTGCGTCCATCCTCTTCATGACCAACGTATTTTCTGGTCATCTGTGAGTTAATGATAAGACACAGAATAAGGGAGGTTGTAGAAGTAGCAACACAGGTGCAGTACAGGTTCTTAGTGATAATAAGCATAGCGGTGAAAAAAACTGCGGAATACAGATTTCTCGCCGCCAGCATTTTTCCCATCTGCTCAACATGGTACTTTTGCTGAAGATTTCCGTGGAAAACATCCTCCACCGCATCAATCATCTTCATCATAATAATAAAAGTGCTGATGATAATATATTCGCCTTTGAAGCTGAAGGAACTGTAAATAATTCCAAACAGCATCATCAGTGCACAGGTGATAATGCGGGAAACCTTATACTCGGAAAAAATATATTTGTGCTCCAGATCCGTGGCCTGATAGGTGCGGACACCATAGCGTCCCACCTGCAGAAGCAGCTGTGCAGTAGCGTAGCTTAAGGAATAAAACCCTGCCAGCTGTGCGCCACACACACGAGTTACCACCAGGAGATACAAAAAGGAGGAGCCTGAGTAACAGGTACTTCCGATCATATTCCATAAAAAGGCTTTTTTTACATTTTTTTCTTTATTCATTTGCTAAAAATCTCCATTTATTGGTAATCGCTGCTTAATCCTCAGATGTCATCTGGCGCAGCTGTTCCATAGAGTGCTCGCGGAAGCGGGCAATCTGCTCATTTGCATAAGTGAAATCAATTTCTTCAGTAAGCTTCTCGTAAGAAACATCATCCATAGTTCTGTCAGTAAGCTTCACCAGATTAAGAAGCTGCTGAACACGGCGGTTCATGTGGTGACCGTTTACCTTGGCGAAGAATTTGCGGTTAAAAATAAGGGCAAAAACAACGCCATGGAAAGAATCAGAAACCACGTACTCTGCATTTTTGAAAAGTCCCATCCACTCTGCAGGACCAACCGTGATCTTGCAGTCACATTTCAGAAGACCAACTAATGGGAAAGGAATGTATACAATACGGTAGCCGGTCTTATTGTGGAGACGGCGGGCGAAGTCTACGATTTCTTTGTTAATTCCCAGCTGGTAAACCAGAATGTATTTTTCTTTATATTTTGGCTCAACCAGAAGCTTATCCCACTCTTCCGCAGTGAGAAGAAGGGTAGGATCGCAGACCACTTCAGGACGCTTCTCTGTGAGATTCTCTACAATGTCAGCCCCATAGTCTTCACGAACCAGAATTTCATCAAAATCGGAAAGCAGTTCTTTATATTTCTGCTGGTATTCTTCCGGCGGAAGATTTTCACCGATACTTGCGGCATAGCTGCATTTCTTTTTCCCCTCTTTTACAAAATCAAGGAAATAGGTAGTGTCAAAATTGGTAAGCTTGTAATCCCAGATCTGGTCGCTTCCAGCAATATAAATATCGTATTTGCCAGCTACCGGCTGCATTTTACCCTGAGTGACAGGCTGGCTGTAGCGCATGTGTCTGCGGAATCTGTTGCATTTGAAACGGCGGGGAATGTAGCAGATATGGCCGATTGTCCCGTAAATATAGTTAAAAAGTCCTTTCTTTTTCAGGTTTACAAGGCGGAAAGGATTGCTGATATAGTCGCAGCGGTAATCAATAATTTCCGGCTGGGTGCCGATTTCCTGCAGCTTTTTCTGAAGCGCGTAGCTCTGTAGGATGGCACCGTAATTGTCGTAGTTATGGAAGGTAATCACACCTACTCGTTTTTTCTGCATAAAGTCCTCCTGGCTAATATAAGGTAGATATAATATAACACATAAACGAGAAAATAAACAGTTTTTGCAGGTGGATTTATCAATTAATTCCAAAGTGTTTATGGAAGTTAAAGTTGAAATTGTTAAGGAGTACGCTATAATAGAGATAATGAAATTTACCTGAGAAAGTGGAGGCGAAAAGATGGCGGGATATTTAATCGCAGAAACTACCCGTGAGGAGCGGGAGAAGATTGTTGCAGAATCCCTTGGAAATATTGAGGCGAACTGCGACGGTTGTATGGCAGGGCTGGCTGAGATGTATCAGGAATACATTGATGGGAAGAAAGAGCTTCGCCAGATCAATATGGAATTTAACGCAAGATACGTAAAAAGCGAGGACATGCCGGTGAGAAGCCGGTGCCCGGAGTCCTTTTGCTAATAGAAATCAAAGAGGGCACCAAACTGAAATATGAATTGAGGCAGTACGAAGTAACAGAATAAAGAAGCAGTAAGAGCAGAAGTTTTCAGTACATGTAACGAAAACTTCTGCCTTTTTTTTACCAAATGTTAATAGTTCTTTTTTTATTCTGGTGTTATTATGTAAAAAAGTCGTATTATAATTAATATGGAAATAAAAGGCTATTGCTAATTATGTCTGCAATAAATACGTTCTAGAATTATTTTAGTTATGGAGAAAAGTATATGGAAAAAAACGTATTAAAGGTTCGCATGCTTGGAACCTTTTCGTTGGAATATAAGGGAAAAGAACTGGTACTGGATCGAAATAAAGCATCGAAGACTACACAGCTTTTTCAGCTGCTTATGTTTCATACCGAAGACGGCGGAATTTCCAAAGCTGCTATGATAGATGCCCTTTATGGAAGAGTTGAGGTGGAGAATAAGAACGGAAGCCTGAACAACACCATTTTCAGACTTCGTAAACAGCTGAAGGATATTGGACTTCCAGATAGCAAATACATAAATATCCAGTCCGGAATGTGCTGTTGGGACGGAAATATTGAAGTTCAGGTTGATGTAAATGAGTTCCGGAAACTGATAGAGAAAGAAAAAAAGGAGAAACGGGAAGAGGACAAGCTCCATCTCTGGATGCAGGCCTGGAAAATTTATAAAGGTGAATTTCTCCCGGATATGATCGGGGAGCAATGGGTCGCTGTGGAGAATGTCCGGTGCAGAGATGAGTACTTCCGTGTTACAGAGGAGCTGTGCCGCTGGCTGAAGGGGCATGAACGGTATGAAGATCTGCATAAAGTGGCGCACAGAGCCGCCGAAATTTATCCCTTTGACGAGTGGCAGGTCTGGGAAATCGACAGCCTGATCGGAATGTCACGATATAAGGAAGGCCTTGAAGTTTACCAAAACACCGAAAAGCTTTTATTCGATGAAATGGGAGTGGCCCCTTCGGAGAGATTGTTAAAGCGTTTCAAGCTGATGGGAGAACGGACTTCACAGGCAGCAGGTGCCCTTAGCGATATCAAGGAAAGACTTCGGGAAAAGGAGGCTGCAGTAGGAGCATATTTCTGTCCGTTTCCCAGCTTTGTTGACATCTATCATGTATTCAGCCGTATGGTGGAGCGCTCTGGTTTATCCGTGTTTGTTATGCTTTGCACACTGGACTATAAGGCGGATCATGTTTCGGAGGAGAAGGAACGTGAAAAGTCCGAACTTCTCAGACAGGCCATCCAGTCATCCATACGAAAAGGTGATTTTTACACCAGATACAATGTCCGGCAGTATATTGTCATGCTGATCGAAATCAGCCAGGAGAACTGCCCCATCGTTTCCAAACGAATTGCAAAAAAATTCAATAAGCTCTCTGGCGATAAGAAATTCACTCAGGTTGATTTCTATGTGGCATCCATTGGAGAGATGTGTGAAATGGAGGGATAAATTATGGTCTACGATGTGATTTGTGATGAGTATGAACTCATTTGCTCCTGATTTAGGGAAAAGACTTGAAAAATGCTAAAAATGCCATAGGAAATCGCTCGTTTTTGCAACTCTTTCGGAAAATGAAAGAGTTGGAGAAAGAGGCAAAGTGATAGAATATATTTAAAAATCATATACTATCTATCATGCAACCGAAAATAATTCCCGATTCGGTTAAAATAAATCTACATATCCAAAGAAAGGAATGAGACATTATGAAAAAGAATGGGTATTTAAGAAGATTTCTGGCACTGTTTCTCGCTCTCGTGATGATCATGGCTGATTCATCTGTGACGACGTTTGCGGCGACGGTGGGAAGGGTGAAGCAGAAGAGTGCGGCCGCGGAGACGGAAAATCAGCAGACGGTATATACCTATGAGGATTCTAAGGTAACGGTAACTGCAACGTTGGAAAATGCCGATGCAGTACCGGACAACGCCAAATTTGTTGTCACAAAAATGAATAAAGCAGATCATCAGGATGGTTATGCGTATGCAGAACAGAAACTGAAAGAATATGAAGAGTTAGAGAATGTTCTGTATGATAGTTATCTGATTTATGATATGCATTTTGAAGATGAGAACGGAAACGAAATCGAGCCAGCAGAAAGTCAGGTTTCCGTAAACATTTCTTATAAAAAGGCTCAGAAATTATCAAATGAAACAACAGAAGACAGTGTACAGGTATTACATTTGGATGAAAACCTGGATCAGTTGGAAGATGTAACGGATAATGTTGAACTGAATAAAAAAGGAAAAATTAAGGAAGTAACATTAACAACGGATAGTTTTAGTACTTTTATTATCGCAGATCAAGGTCTGAGTAGTTTTAAGCTGAGATTACAGTTTGTGGATTCGCAGGGAAACGTTGCAACAAGTCAGAATGGTACATACTATGCGAAGATTGAAAAAGATGGATTACATCAGTTTAAAAAAATAACTGTAGAAAATGGAATTGGCGAGGCAACATTTGATGCGCTGTATGATAATAATGGTAATCGACAGAAGAGCATAGAAACTGGTGAATATAAAGCAGTGCTTGCAATTGCTCGTCCAGATCAAAATCCAAACGTAGAAGGTCAGAAACAAAATAATTGGGATACAAATAACGCTTTGTCAGAAGTCGATAATGGCCAGACATTTGATTATCAGTTTACAATTGCAATTAATGACAGATACACAGTAGACTCTTCACATGACACAGTTGTTATTAATGCAACTCAGATGGGAAATAATTCTATTTCTTATGCTGATATAAAAGATGGCTTGAAAGATGCAAGCCAATTTATGGTTGTTGCGAATTATTTCGAGCAATCCATGCATTTTGAGGGAAATTTTGCTGTAGATAAATTTAAAGGAAATGGAAACCCGGTTGGAGCACAGGGAACTGAAAAGAAAATTAATCTTACAATTAATATTGAAAAATCAGTTAATCCGGCAGCTGCAAAAACTTTTAACTTTAGAATAGTTGATGCAAACAAGAATAAAGTCGCAGATGTAACCATTACAACTGATGCTAACGGAGTTGGCTCTACCTCGTATACAATTAAGGATGCAAAAAGTGCATATGAAGTATATGAATTAGATGAAAAAGGAAATATTCTTGAAGATGGAGGAAAAATAGGAGACTATACAGTTTCTTATGATTATTCAGAAGGTTTAAAAGGCTTAATGAACTATGATACAACTTCATTTGCGAAAGTGATTGAAGGGGTTACAAGTTTAACTGCAAATAGCTCAAACAATTTATTTGTAACAACGTCAGAGGTGACGACCGATAAGGGGGCTGTTAAGAAGGTTACCGCAGCAGAATTCGATTCTCTGATTAACATTACTAATATTTTAACAACAGTATCTGGATTATCAAAGAAACTTGCTAAGGCGAAATCTACAGATTCAGCACAAGTTGTTTATTTAACCCCAAGTGATCTGAAACAGCACCGATTAAATCTTCCAGCAGTTAGAGATAATCAAGCTCTTGTGATCAATGTTATGATTCCAAGTGGCATGAATGAACTTGATGTTGCGACAGAAGTACTTTATGTTGGAAATGAAATAGTTGATGTTGCTGGTAAAAAAGAAAGCGAACTGGATCCGAATAGTAAAGGTCAACAAATTGCAAAAAGAACAATTTGGAACTTCGTAAATGAAGATGGAACTCCATATAAGGGATATGTGAAAGATACTGGAAAGAAGATGGGCGGATTTGCCCTTGTTCCAGAAGGCTCATATATGAATAATAATGGAATGTGTTCCATTTATGCTAAAAACGTTTATCAGGGCGGAGCCGAAATTCACAAAAATAGTTTCCCTGGTGATCAGGAAAAATCTGGAACTGTAAAGATTTCTAATAGAAAAGATACACCAGAAGAGACCAGTGTAAGTGTCAAGAAGGTATGGAATGACAGCAACAACCAGGACGGAATCCGCCCGGATTCCGTCACCGTACAGCTTTATGCAGACGGAAAAGCAAGCGGAGCCCCGGTAGACCTGAATGCGGCGAATAATTGGAGCCACACCTGGAGCGGACTTGCGAAGAAAGCAAATA
>NZ_JBCPGE010000031.1:0-3940 GCF_040914025.1 Ruminococcus sp. RTP21484sp1_RTP21281st1_A8_RTP21281_210402 | reverse complement strand
TCCGTGGATGGAACGGTAACCACCCTGACGAACACCTATGCACCGGAAGAAACAAGCGTAAGTGTAAGGAAGGTATGGACAGACAGCGACAACCAGGACGGAATCAGACCTGCAAGTGTGACAGTACAGCTTTATGCAGACGGAACAGCAAGCGGAGCCCCGGTAGACCTGAATGCAGCGAATAATTGGAGCCACACCTGGAGCGGACTTGCGAAGAAAGCAAATAAGACCGACATTAAATATACGGTGGACGAAGTGAGCGTACCAGAAGGATATACCAAGACGGTAAGCGCAAATGAAGCCAAGACGGAATATGTGATCACCAATACCCATGTGACCGAGACAACAGAAGCAACGGTCAAGAAGGTATGGAACGACAGCAATGATCAGGACGGAAAACGCCCGGCTAAACTGACCGTAAACCTGATGAATGGAAATACAGTAGTGTCTACGGTAACCCTGAGTGAAGAGAACGGCTGGGAAGCAACTGTATCCAACCTGCCAAAGAAGGAAAACGGAACGGTCATCAGCTACAGCTGGAGCGAGGGAAGCATGCCGGAAGGCTACAGCCTTGAAGGAAGTGTGACAAGCGGAACTGTAACCACGCTGACTAATAAATATGCGCCGGAAGAGACCAGTGTAAGCGTAAGAAAAGTATGGACGGACAGTGACAACCAGGACGGAATCCGTCCAGACTCCATCACCGTACAGCTGAAAGCAGACGGTAAAGAGAGCGGAGAGCCGGTAGAGCTGAATGAGGCAAACAACTGGACCCATACCTGGAATGGTCTTGCGAAGAAGGCAAGCGGAACCGAGATTGAGTACAGTGTAGACGAAGTAAGCGTGCCGGGAGGCTATACTAAGACGGTAACAGCCAATGAAAACAAGACGGAGTATACGATCACAAATACCCATGAAACTGAGAAGACAGAAGCAACGGTCAAGAAGGTATGGAATGATAGCAACAACCAGGACGGAACCCGCCCGGTTGAACTGACCGTAAACCTGATGAATGGAAATGCAGTAGTGGATACTGTAACTTTGAAAGAAGCGAATGACTGGAGCGCAACTGTAGGGAATCTGGAAAAGAAGGCTGGTGGAAAAGATATCGAGTACACCTGGACAGAGGGAAGCATGCCAGAAGGCTACAAACTGACCGACACCAGAAAGAACGGAACTGTAACCACCCTGACTAACACCTACGCTCCGGAAAAAGTTTCCATCACTGGAACAAAGACCTGGAACGACGCGAATAATCAAGATGGCAAACGTCCAACCAGCATCAAGATCAGCCTTTTTGCAAATGGAAATGTAGTGAAGAGCCTTGATGTAACAGCAGCAACCAACTGGACGTATAGCTTCACAGACCTGCCGAAGTACGAAGCAGGAACTGAAATCAAGTACACAGTAGGAGAGGAAGCAGTTGCAGATTATGAGACTAAGGTAGAAGGCTACAACATCACCAACACTCATAAACCAGCAACCCTCGACATCACCGGAACCAAAACCTGGAACGATTCCAACAACCAGGATGGCAAACGTCCAAAGAGCATCACCGTCAACCTTCTTGCAAATGGCATAATTACAGACACCAAGACCGTAACAGCTGACGATAACTGGACCTACAGCTTCGCCGATCTGCCGAAATATGCAAATGGTCAGGAAATTACCTACACGGTAAGCGAGCTTACCGTACCTGGTTATACAACAACTATTGATGATAATTACAACATCACCAACAGCTACACCCCAGGTGAGACCAGCGCGTCTGTAACCAAGATCTGGGATGACGCTGACAACCAGGATGGCATTCGTCCAGAGAGCATTACCGTAGCTCTCCTTGCAAATGGAACGCCAACTAACAAAACTGTTACTCTTACTGCTGCGAACAACTGGACACAGACGATAACTGGTCTTCCGGAAAAAGCAGATGGAGAGTATATCACCTACACCTGGACCGAGGTTAATGTTCCAGAAGGCTACAGCTTGACAGGAACTTCCAAGAACGAAACGGTAACCACTCTGACCAATACTCATACTCCAGAGCTTACTTCCATCACCGGAACCAAGACCTGGAAAGATGCAGATAATCAGGATGGAAAACGTCCAGAGAGCATTACCGTAAACCTTTTTGCAGACGGAACTAAGCTTAAGAGCCAGAGTGTAAGTGCTGATGCAGACGGAAACTGGAGCTACAGCTTCACAGACCTTCCGAAATATGCAAACGGACAGGAAATCACTTACACCGTAACTGAGGATGCAGTCGATGGCTACACAACCGAGAGTGATGGCTATAATTTCATTAACACTCATCAGCCAGAGACCACCGAGATTACCGGAACCAAGACCTGGAACGATGCAAACAACCAGGATGGCAAGCGTCCGGAAAGCATCACTGTAATCCTTCTTGCAAATGGCACAGAGAAAACTCGCCAGGCCGTAACTGCAGACGAAGCAGGAAACTGGACTTACACCTTCAAAGATCTGCCGAAATATGCAAACGGCCAGGAAATCACCTACACCGTAGCTGAGGAGGAAGTAACTGATTACACTACAACCTACGATGGCAGCAACATTACCAACAGCTACACTCCAGGAAAGACCAGTGCAACAGTAACCAAGATCTGGAACGACGCTGAAAATCAGGATGGAAAACGTCCGGAGAGCATTACCGTAAGTCTTCTTGCAGACGGTAAAGAAACCGGAAAGACCGTTACCCTGAGCGTCGAGAACAATTGGAAACAGACTATATCTGACCTTCCGGAAAAAGCAGACGGAAAAGCAATCGAGTACACCTGGACAGAGGAAACTCTCCTAGAAGGTTACGAACTTACCGACAACAGCAAGAACGGAACTGTAACTACTCTGACTAACACCTACGCTCCAGAAACAACTTCCATCACCGTAACCAAGACCTGGGATGACGCAGACAATCAGGATGGCAAGTGTCCAGAGAGCATTATCGTCAACCTTCTTGCAAACGGAGAGATCGTAGCAAGGCAGACGGTAAAAGCAGACGAAGCAGGAAACTGGACCTACACCTTTAAAGACCTGCCGAAATATGCAAATGGCAAGGAAATTACCTACACTGTAACCGAGGAAGCAGTGGAAGGCTATGAAACAAGTGTAGACGGATTTAACATCACCAACACTTACACAACCGAGACAACTGAGGCGAAGGGCTCCAAGACCTGGAACGATGCCGACAATCAGGATGGCAAACGTCCGGAGAGCATCACTGTAAGACTTCTTGCAAACGGCGAGGAGAAGGACAGCCAGACCGTAACCGCAGACGAAAATGGAAACTGGACCTACAGCTTCGAAAAACTGCCGAAATATGAGGCTGGAAAAGAAATTCTATACACGGTAACCGAGGATGCAGTTGCAGATTACACAACTGAGATCACCGGCTACGATATCACCAACAGCTATGCGCCAGGAAAGACCAGCGTCACAGTTACCAAGTCATGGGCTGATAACGATGACCGCGGCGGTCACAGACCGAAGGAAATCAAGGTTCAGCTGAAAGCCGATGGAGAAAACAGCGGCGAGGAAATTACCCTGAACGCAGAGAACAAGTGGACTTACACCTGGTCCGAACTTGATGAGAAGAAGGCTGGAAAGGATATTGTCTACACAGTAGAAGAAATTGGCAAAACAGCTGGTTATATTTCCGCAGTAACAGGAAATGCCACAGAAGGATTTATCATTACCAATACAATCACATCTGTTAAGATCAGCAAAGTGGATATTACCGACCAGAAAGAACTGGCAGGTGCTCATATCCAGATCCTTGACAAAGATGGAAATGTAGTAGACGAGTGGGATTCCACCTGGGAATCTCATGAAGTAACAGGTCTTAAGACCGGTGAGAAATATACCCTTCGCGAGACCGTAGCGCCAGATGGCTATACTATTACAGCTGACACAGTCTTTAGCC
>NZ_JBCPGE010000030.1:0-54988 GCF_040914025.1 Ruminococcus sp. RTP21484sp1_RTP21281st1_A8_RTP21281_210402 | reverse complement strand
GGAAGTGTAGCCATCGGTGCCAGTGAAACTGCCCTCAATATTTTCCTGCTGGATAAATTAAAAAGTTTTCACATGACTTATCCTGGAATCCGGCTAAGGCTATACAACCATTCCACACCGGAAGCCATTGAATCAGTTAAGAGTGGAAAGATTGATTTTGCAGTAGTTTCCACTCCGGCAGAGGTGGATTTCCCATTGAAACAGATCATGCTCATGCCGTTTCAGGAGATTCTGGTTGGAGGCACTACTTTTACCGCCCTTAGCAGTCAGGAGCTTTCCCTTCGGGAGGTAAAGAACTATCCGCTGATTTCTCTTGGGCGGGAAACTATGACCTATAAATTCTACAACAGTGTATTTTTATCAAATGGTCTGGATCTTTCCCCGGATACGGAAGCTGCCACTGCGGACCAGATTCTGCCTCTGGTAAAATGCGAGCTTGGGCTTGCCTTTTTGCCCCAGCCGATGGCCGCACCTTCCCTTTTGAAAAAAGAGATCGTACAGATTCCATTAAAAGATGAAATACCGGAGCGCCAGATCTGCCTGGTGTATGACAGCCAGCATCCTATGGGAGCTGCGGCAAGGGAATTAAAAAATACCATTCTATTAGGGCATGTATAAAAACAGCGTATGGAAAAAATTTTGGTAATTAGAAAAAACTTGGAGAAAGTACTTTATGGATTACATAAAAGAAGCGAAAAAACTTGGTTTTTCAAATACGGCAATCATGGACACAAAAAAACTCGTATTCAAACCGGAATACCGAAAGTTTTGTGAAGAAAATCAGTGTGGATGTTACAACGTAAATCCAGCATGTCCACCTGAATGCGGAACGGTAGAAACTATGAAACAAAGGGTATTTGCCTATGAAAAAGCGCTTATTCTACAGACGATACAAAGTAAGGATATGGACTATAAAATGGCGAAGCTTGCGCACAATAAACTCACCGAACAGTTGGCCTCTAAAATAATGGAATCTGGAAATACCGACCTGCTGATCATGTCCGCTGGTCCTTACAGGCACTATTCCTGCCTGTCCGCCTACTGTGTTGATGCCCAGGAAATGGCAGATGCGGTGGGAATGACCTGCTGGGGGACCGATGATAAGATACGGTATTTTTCACAAATTTTATTTCATGGAAACTTATAATGGAAAACACTTACAACGGTCTGTGATATGGCAGACATAAAAATATGATATGAAAAAGAAATCTCTCATCCTATTGCGGTATGACTATAACAATGCTATAATCCCTCCCGAAAAGAGACAGGTACAGTTCTCATTATGATCCAAACAGAAAAAGAGGCGTTTTAGTATGAAAACAGTTTTACCAAGAGAACAAGCTGTAGAAGATATTTTTTCCAGAATCCTGGCTTCCCCGGAGGCATCAGGAAGGCTTCGGAAAGTGTTTTACCAATATCTGGATGATGAACATATGCTGGTGGATGAGGATCCGGACCACTTTTTGCAGGTACTCTTTCACGCTTACCAGAACGGGGATGTAAGTGCTCTTCTTCTGGAATTGTGTGGAAAAAGTATGTTTGATCTGCTCCGCGAAGCCTATCTGATTCCAAGAAAATTCCATGGAAAAGCAGGAGAGAACCCGGTTCTTCTTACTAATGTGGAAGGAGAGCTTCTTCCAGAAGCAGGGAAGATGGTTTCCGCTCATGAATACGAAAAATTTAAAGAGACATTTGACAGGCATGAGTGTGTACCCAGGTCCGGGCTTTACCTTGCAGATGGATATGACATTGTACATTCTTACACGGACGGACTGGAAATTAAAGAAGAAAAAGAAGAACGCCAGCGTGGAATCTTGATCCTTTATGCACTCCCGGATACCTGTAAGCTGGGTCTTACAGAAGCCCAGACTTATGCCGTTGTATGGAAGACTTTCCAGGAAATCCAGCAGGCAGCACCGCATGCCGTCGTATTCTATGGACAGGAGACCGGTATAAAAAAAGAAAGTCCCGATAAACCCTTTGATGAGCTTGGCGTTCTCCTTCCTATCCATGAGTTTGAGAAGAAAATGCTTCAGCGCATGGAGGAAATTGATGGAATCGTTCTTGCCTGCAGGGAACGGATGATGGAACAGGCTGGAAATGACAGCCTGAAATTATAATGAGACTTTTTTGAAGGAAGTGGCTTTATGCAGTTGGAGAGGGTCAGAAAAAATCACATGGACGTGGAGTGGCATGAATACACCGATGAAAATGGCAAAAATACTCCCGTTATAAATGCGAGCATCACGGAAAAGGCTTCCATTATAGGACGTGTAGGGATTATGTTTTTATCCTGTGGAACTGGAGCATGGAGAGTCCGAAGCTCTATGAATGCCCTGGCGGAAGCGATGGGGATTACCTGCACCACAGATATCGGGCTGATGTCCATTGAGTACACCTGTTTTGATGGGGAAAACGGATTTACCCAGTCGTTATGTCTTACCAATACAGGGGTGAATACGTCAAAGCTGAACCGGCTGGAGCATTTTATCCGCGATTTTGAAACAGAGGGGAAAAATATGTCCGGGGAAGAGCTTCATAGCTATCTGGATGAGATTGAAAGAATTCATGGCCTTTATTCCCCGGTAGCCCTGGGGCTGGCTGCCGCCATTGCATGCTGTGGATTTACCTTTCTTCTGGGCGGAGGACTGGTAGAAATGTTCTGTGCTTTTGTTGGCGCAGGACTTGGAAATTTCTTTCGCTGTAAATTAACAAAGCATCATTTTACCCTGTTTCTTGGAATTGTTTCCTCGGTTTCTCTGGCATGCTTTGTATATGCAAGACTTTTGAAATTAGGGGAAATCCTGTTTGGGATTTCCATTCAGCATGAAGCAGGATATATCTGTGCCATGCTTTTTATCATCCCTGGTTTTCCCTTTATTACCAGCGGAATTGACCTGGCAAAGCTGGATATGCGTTCTGGCATGGAAAGGCTCACTTATGCACTGATCATTGTTCTGGTAGCCACCATGTCTGCCTGGATCATGGCTATGCTCCTTCACCTGCAGCCAGTGGATTTCATAAAGATCCGTATGTCTGCTGCAATGTGGATCCTCACACGGCTTGCTGCAAGCTTTTTCGGCGTGTTCGGTTTTTCTATCATGTTTAACAGCCCAGTCAGGATTGCCTGTTCTACGGCAGTACTTGGTGCAATTGCAAATACCCTCCGTCTTGAACTGGTGGATCTCGTAGCTTTACCTCCGGCAGTAGCTGCATTTATAGGGGCACTTACAGCCGGACTTCTTGCCTCCCTTTTGAAAAATAAGGTGGGTTATCCAAGGATTTCCGTGACAGTGCCTTCCATTGTGGTCATGGTACCGGGGCTTTATTTATACCGTGGATTTTATAACCTTGGAATCATGTCCTTATCCGTTTCTGCATCCTGGTTTGCAGCTGCGCTTCTGATCATTGCATCGCTTCCGCTTGGACTAATCTTTGCAAGGATTTTAACAGATAAGACGTTTCGGTATTGTACCTGACTTGATTCGTGCTCGTAACAAAGACCGTAATAAATGTGATTGGTGAAATTGTGAAAAGGATATCTGATATTTTCTTCTGACCGGTGATTTTGACCTTACAAGCATTGACTTGGAACCGATTGGAAATATGAATGATATGGAGAATCCTCCGCCTTTAGGCGGGGATTCTCTGCGTTTATGGATAAAGTTGTGCAAAATAATAAACCTTATCATACGGAAAGGCAGAAAAGCCCGAAAATACAGTATTTGTGCGGCTTTGGGGAATTTTGTACTTATCGTATTTTATCGTAATTTATCGTATCTTGATGAAAAAATGGTGTACTAATGGTTTAAAATGGACGTAATAAATGGGAATGTGCAAATTGAACAAAGACCAGATATCAAGATTAATACTGCCGAAGCAGACCTTATAGAAATAATCATCGTAAGACTTGGCGGAGAAAATCAAGATCAAAAAGGACTCGTTGATTTTTTATATGGATTGTTTTCAGGTAATCAGGAAAAAGTATTATCATATATTCCGGACTCTGATAAACCGGTCCGACAAAAGGAGGTGGCTGATATGTTAAGTATGATTTCCTATGCCGAGGAAAATGGTATAAAAAAAGGCGAAAAAAAAGGCGAAAAAAAGCTGAAAACCGTTTAGGAACACTTATGAATATTCTTCTGAAGAACAAACGTTATTCGGATGCAGAGAAGGCCTCTGAGGATGAAGAGTATCGTGAGGAGCTTTATAAAGAATATAAATTATAAGCATATTAAGAAGTACATCGGTAGAAATTATATGCACTGTAAAAAATAATAAAATATAAAAAGGCAGGTCTTTTTTAGGCTTGCCTTTTATAAATGGAAACTCAAGAGATTATGCAATTTCTGCAACAACTTGGACAAAATGAAACTGCATGTGTTCAAGCATTTCAACGTTGTCATTATGAATATCAGGATATCGGCTTTGCACATTATGCTGGGATAAAGGGAGACAATTAGAATAAAAGAGCCATTGATTTTACTGTTGAAGGAAACATTACAGATATAACGATGTTAAAAAATATAAAATCGAAATTAAAATCTGCAGTTGAAAAAGCAATCAAACCAGCTGAATCAGCTAAGCATATAAGGCCATAATACTATATATTAAAACGATAATGTTATAAAAATCAGAACAAATTTTTGTATGTAATATACAAAATATCAATTCCTTTTAAAATTTAATTGACATTTCTAATAATAAGTGGTATTACTAAAGCATAGTTAATGCAAGCGCTTTCATAAAGGAAGCGCATATATTAAATCACATTATGCAACCGCTTGCATAATGCGTGAATGGAAGGAGGTTTTCACAAGAAAATTATTTTTTTACCATGGAATGCAACCGCTTGCATAATATCTGATATAAGGTTATAATAATGACACCAACAACACGGATAATGTAAAGAATCATATAAAGATCAAAAGAATAATCTTATATCAGGGAGGATGTATATGGGGGCAACGTTAAATGATATCGCAAAAAAAGTGGGAGTTTCTCAATCTACTGTATCAAGAGTGATCAATGGAACTGCACCAATTTCAGATGAGATGAAAAATAAAGTTTATAAAGCAATGAAAGAGCTTAATTATCATCCAAACAGCCTTGCACGAAACCTTGCGAAAGGAAAGTCCCTTACGATCGGGCTGGTGGTAGATGCAGATAATGAAAATGCATTTGCCAATACCTTTTTCACGCGAAGTGTTTATGCAATGGAAAAAGTAGCACAGAGAAATGGATACAGTCTTCTGATCACAAATGATGTGGAAGAAAAAAGTTCTCCTGCATGCGAGCTCATTTTTGGACACAGAGTTGATGGATTAATTTTGACTGCGTCAGACTTGAACCAGAATATTTTATCAGCCCTGAGAAATGAAAACATTCCATGGGTGGTAATGGGAGAAACATCAGAGAAAAATGGAACCATGAACTGGGTAGATATGGATAATCTCCAGGGAGGCGTAAAAGCAGTCGAGCATTTACTTAAATGCGGCTATCGAAAAATTGCTTATGTGGCAGATGATCTGGAAGCCATGTTTACCAAACGAAGGATCCAGGGTTATGAGAAAGCTCTGGAGGGAAAAAATACCTGTATTATTTTTAAGGAAAAGAATGAAGAAGAATTGGAAAGAAAAATTATAGAGTCAACAGAACATAAACATGTAGATGCATTTTTATGCTCCAACAATATAATTGCCTTTCAGATTCTGCAGGCATTGAAAAAACTTGGAAAGCAGGTACCCACAGAAATTGGAGTTGTAACTTTTGATAATTATCCCTTTGCAGAATATATGGATCCGCCGCTCACTGTAGTGGATATCGATACTTACAAGCTTGGGGAAATGGCAGCAGAGGTTTTGATAAATAAGATAAAAGATCAAAACTTTATACAAAGAGAGAACCTAATTTCAACTGAGTTGATTCCTAGGTTGTCTACTCGAAAGGTATAATAGAGTGAGGATATCAAAACCAATGCAGAATTGGAGAAAAAATGAATATACCGGCAGTACAACATCATGCAGGCTATCCGGATGTGTATCTTGCCAGCAGAAAGAAATTGGTGGTGACGATACATGCCGCTGCAGGTGATATTAGAACCTGCGAATTGCTGATTTTTCCAAGAACTTCACCAAAGAAGATCAGCAGTTACCTTATGCAGCGTGTTACTAGAGATGGTGTGAGAGATCATTTTACAGTAGAAGTGATTACAGAAGATACGTTAAGGTATTTGAAATATTACTTTAGATTAACTGACACCGCAGGAAAGATTTATTTCCAGAATGCATGGGAAACCAGTGAAAACGAACCAGAAGATGGATTTTATGAATTCCTCTATGCGAATGAAACTAATGTTTTAAAAGTTCCTGAATGGGCAAAAGGAGTTATTTATTATCAGATTTTCCCGGAACGCTTTGCTAATGGGGATTCTTCTAATGATCCTTCTGGCTGTCAGGAATGGGGAACAGCACCTAACAGAGAGAATTATATGGGAGGCGATCTCTCCGGAATTCTGAAAAATCTGGAATACCTGAATTCTCTTGGAGTGGAATGCCTGTATCTGAATCCCATATTCAAAGGGGATTTTAATCACAAATATGCTACAACGGATTATTTGGAGATTGATCCTTCTTTCGGAACAAAGGAAACATTTCAGGAACTGGTTGAAACCTGTCATAAATATGGGATAAAAATCGTTCTTGATGGGGTATTCAATCACTGTGGCATACATTTCGCTCCCTTTCAGGACATACTTGAAAAACAGGAATTATCCAGGTATTGTGACTGGTTTTATATCAGAAAATTTCCTGTAGAAGTATCGGAAACAGATGCAGTTTATGAGTGTGTCGGGGACTATGGATATATGCCAAAACTGAATACGGCAAATCCGGAAGTACAGGCCTATATTTACAATGTGATGGTCTTCTGGCTGAACGAGTATCATATTGATGGATGGCGCTTAGATGTCGCAGATGAAATCGATCCCTCTTTGTGGACAAGAATCAGATATCGGATTAAGTCAGCGTATCCGGATTGTCTCCTTTTGGGAGAAACATGGGGAGATGGATTTTCCTTGCTGGATGAAAAATCCGTAGACAGTATCATGAATTATGTATTCCGGGATAGTGTGAGGGATTTTCTTGCCAGGGGCAGCATTGATGCAAAAATGTTTAACCACAGAATTTGCCAGATGCGTTCCCATTATCCGGAAGAAATCAGGCAGGCGCTTTTCCAGCCGTTGGACAGCCATGATACGGAACGATTTTTATGGAATTGCAGCGGTGATATTCGCCGTTTGAAACTGGCCGCTTTGTTCCAGATGTGTTTCCCAGGGGCTCCAAGCATCTATTACGGTGATGAAATTGGCTTAAATGGTGACAATGATCCCGATTGCAGAAGATGCATGGAATGGAACCCCGCAAAACAGAATGCAGATGTATTATCTTTTTACAAAAAAATAATCCGTATCCGAAAAAAGAATCCATGTTTAAGAACAGGAAACATTGTACCACTTGTATGTGAAAAGATGACATACGGGTATTTATGCCAGTCAGACAACCAACAAATTTATGTACTCATTAATGTGGCAGAAGAAGCGACTGAAGTGCGGCTTCCCGTTCTTAAGATTGCAGAGTACAAAGATTTATTGACAGGAAAAAGTTATCAGGCAGAAAAGCGGGTAAACGCAGGATATTTTAATGAAGACATGATTTCCTGCCAGGGAGCTTTAAAGTTATCATTGAGAGCATTTGAAGGCATCATTTTAAAACAGGAGGAATGAAAAATGAGAAAAAGCAGTAAGTTATTTACCATTTTATCAGCAGCAATGTGTGTAACAGCATTAGGTGCAGCACCCTGTTATGCAGAAGAGGTTACCATCAATTTCTGGCATCATTACAGCGAACAGTCTGCCGAAAATGAGACATTGAATGATGTTTTGATCCCTGAGTTTGAAAAAGAAAATCCTGACATTAAGGTAAATGCAGTTTCCCATGAATGGTCAGACCTTCATGAAAAAATCCTGATAAGTGCCAAATCCGAAACCCTTCCAGATGTAGCACGACTCGACAGTGCCTGGGTACCTGAATTTGAAAAAATGGGAATTTTAGTACCTCTGAACCCAATGCTAGCAATATAGTGTCAACTTAAAATCGTTATGATTCTGCTTATTTAATTTCGCTCCTTGAAAACTAAATAGTAAAAATAGTATCTCGCCTTATTGCCGGATTTATGGTATAGTTAAACAGACCTATACGGGATAGGCCTTTAAAAATGGTCTTCTCTTGTGTAGGAGTTAGAGTACCGATTTTCTTGTGCGAAGATGTTTTCGGTCTCTATTCTTTTTAGAGCGTTCATAGCATCTGCCAGGATGAATCTGTGAACGCTTTTTTGATGCTTTTAGGATCAGATTTGTAATGACTGGCAGAATTTCTATGGACATAAAAAGTAATTGTGGCACCAGGGCTTTTACCTCACCGATAATGAAAGTCCGTTTTGACTGGTAGGCCCACTTGTTTTTGATAAATGCTTTCTGTTTTACTATGCTGTCTGCTTCTGTTTTAACAAGCGCAGCAAGATTGGAGAACAACAGGTTTATGTATAATTCCTGCTCAATGGAATTACAGCTTGTTCCTGTGAATTCTTCCAGTTCCCACCATTCCTTGAGTTCCCGGTATTTTGTTTCGATATTCCATCTTTCAAAATAAAGGTTATAAAGCAATGCAGGAGAAATAGACGGATCTGTGATATTAGTGACCAGATATTCCGCTTCCTCGTTTGATTGTTCTGGCAGTGGTACTCTTACAATTCGGTAAAGGACCGGTTTGCCATCTGCTGAAGCAGCAGTCCATGAAAAATCATCAGAGCCTAACCGGGTAAGATGATTCCCCTTGTTTAAACGCATCAGAACATGACAGCCATCAGAAACCAGATCCTCGTATAATTCTTTTGAATAATAACCACGGTCAAAGACGAGCAGTGCATTCTGGGCAAGATTTAATTCATGTAACCTGGTCCAATGTTCCCTCGAAGGATCACGCTCTCCAGTTCCTTTTGTATATATCTGCCCATCGACTATCTGATCAAGAAAGACATCATAGATAGTGGAAAGAAGACCCTCCACCCAGCAAATATCCTGGTTATTACAGCTTGTAATCGTTCCAAATTCAGAGGATGTGTCGTTGGATAATGGGATCTCCAGCGTAGATCCATCAACAGCGAAAACACGGTATCCAAACCAGCTTTTTGAACAAGCGGCATGTTTGTATACAGTTTCAACCTGTTCATCAAAAAGTTCCTTGAAAAGATCTGGCAGGATGCCGCGCCTGGCTTTGGAGACTGCCTGTCGTGAAACATCGGGAAACTCGATGTCAGGAATCTGCCGTTGAAGTGCGGACAATTCAATATCCATTGAGCGCTTTTTGGAATAGATAAGATAGGCAACTACCTGCTTTAATGTAAGCTTGCGGTGTCTTACAAATGCTTTTGAGCGTCGGAACTGCTCAAGAAACTGGTCTGAATTAACGTGGGTTCGCAGTTGTGTCAAAATAAGGGTAATTAAATCAGAATAATTCATAGCGTACCTCCTGAAAGTGTATATTCAAAAGGCTTCGCCGCAAATTTTGGCCACTTTGTCAAGTGTATATAGTGCCGATATTTGTCGCACAAAATTGTATATTTTTACTATTTAGTTTTCAAGGAACAGATGAGCCAATATAACTGGCTTAAGTTGACACTATATTGCTAGCATTGACCTCTGAACCAGGAGATGGGTGATTATCAGGAGGTAGCGGACGGTCTTCTGGAAAGTGCAATGAGTACCGCTCAGATTGGACAGGATACTTACGGACTTGCGTTAAATACAAATACGAAAATACTGTTTTACAATGTAAAGGCCTTCAAAGATGCCGGACTTTCTGCGCCGACTACTATGGATGAATTTATAGAGGACTGCAAGAAGCTGGCGGGCGAAAATGAAAATGGCCAGCAGATCTGGGGCTATGATGAACCAGCATTAGCAGGATGGAATTTATGTCCGTTTATCTGGAGCATGGGTGGTTCCATAACCAATGAGGATCAGACCAAGGCTACCGGATACTTAAACAGCGCTGAAACCGTAAATGCAATCCAGACACTTGCGGATCTGTATAAAGAAGGTGCAATCACTGGCTGGAACAGTGGAGATATCCCAATGACGGATGGTTTTGGAACTGGAAGATATGCCATGATCATGGATGGTCCGTGGAAAATCTCTGAAATGGAAGGCTCATATCCGGATTTTGAATACGCAACAGCTCCAATGCCAGAAGGCGAGGGCGGTTCCCATTCTGTTCTTGGTGGCGAGGATATTTCCATGTTTAATACGGCAAACAAAGATGCTGCATGGAAATTCATGAAATTTATGACTGGTGAGTTTGCGCAGGAAGAAATGGCAAAATGCAGCCAGATTCCGGTAAATAAAGCTACTCTCGAAAGCGATACCGTAAAAAATGCTGATTTTGCACCATTTATCGAGGCTATTAAATCCGCAGAATCCAGACCTACCGTATCCTGCTGGTCTGAAATCGACAGCGAACTGGCAACTGCTGTAAGCGCTGTTATGAATGATGAAAAGAGCGCACAGGACGCCATGGATGAACTGGCAGAAAAAGTAGACGCTTTATTAGCAGAAGAATAATAGAACAGATTCTTAAGTTAACGGGAGGGATTGTATGAAAACAAAGAAAAGCCAAAATATCCAGATTGGATTTCTTCTCCTTCCAGGTATTTTGATTTTTGGATTCTTTACCATTTATCCAATCGTAAAATTATTTATCACAAGCTTTTTCAAATGGGATTTTGGCTCTATGTTTGATCAGGAGTTCATCGGATTTGCCAATTATAAAGAGGTTTTAACGGATCCATATTTTCATCTGGCATTTTCGAATTCCATTGTGTATACATTGGTAACAGTACCAGCACAAATGATACTTGGACTTCTGATCGCAATGCTCATAAACAATATTAATAAATTTTCCATTAGTTATCGAGTAGCATATTACCTTCCCGTTATTACTTCATGGGTAATTGCATCCTTAGTGTTCAAGTATGTTTTTAACACGGAAGGATTGCTGAACTATTTTCTTACCAAAGTAATACATCTGACCAGTGGAAACATCCATTGGCTGGACAGTCGGTGGGGCGGCATGAGCGTTGCAATGCTTTTGGGAACCTGGAAGGGAATCGGCTGGAATATGGTAGTCTTTTTAGCTGCTTTACAGACTGTTCCAAGAGACTTATATGAGTCTGCAGCATTAGATGGTGCCGGAACCATTGCCCAATTTATCTATGTGACAATTCCTTCCATAAAAGGAACGATCCTGTTTGCACTGGTAATGCTCACCATTGGTGGATTTAATGTGTTTACATCGATTAAAATGATCACAGATGGAAATCCAGGACATAAAACAGAAAGTGTGCTGACCTGGATGTATTATAAGGCATTTAGTACAGGTGAATTTGGTTATTCCGCAGCACTTTCCTTTATTATTGCTGTGGTATTAGGAATATTGGCAGTTGTTCAATTCCGGATGATGGATCACAGTAAACTGGATTAGGGGGTGGGGAACTTGAAGATATCCAAAAAAGCTGTTTATAAAGGAATTACATACATAATCCTCACTCTCGGTCTTATCATTGTTGTTCTTCCAATGATCTATATGCTGAGTACTGCATTGAAGCCAAATGGTGCATTATATGAATATCCTCCCAGATTTTTTCCAAAAATAAAAGAAATTACCTTGGAAAATTTCCAGTATATTCTGCACCAAAAGAAGTTCGGAAACAATTTTATTAACAGTATTTTTGTTTCCACTGTGACGGTAACAATAGCAGCAATTGTTGCGGCAGCAATGGCATTCTGTATTGCGAGGTTTAAATTTCCGGGACGTAAGTTCTTATTCACGTTTATCATGCTGACCATGATCATACCTGGGACTACTTTGATTGTTCCCCAGTATGAGTTAGCGGTCAAACTGAAGGTGATCAATAAATTAAGCGGGTTGATTCCGTTTTATGTTGCATGGGTTATTCCCTATTCTACTTTCATGATAAAAGGGTTTGTAGAGAACATTCCCAGGGAGTTGGATGAAGCAACCTATATAGATGGTGGAAGTGTATTTACTGTTTTTTTCCGAATCATTCTTCCATTAACGAAACCAGGAATTGCTTCTGTATCTATTTTTAATTTCCTTACTGCATGGGAAGAATTTCCATGGGCCAATACAGTCATTAATGACGATCTGAAAAGAACATTGCCCATCGCTATTTCCGGATTTTTCGGACAGCATCAGTTTACACAGTGGGGATATGTTTTTGCACTCTCTGTACTGAGCTTAATTCCAATACTTGTAGTTTTTATTTCCTGTCAGAGATTCTTTATTGAAGGATTAACAGCAGGAAGTGTAAAAGGTTAAATATGAAAATAGAAGAATCGGGTAGAAAGTGATTAACAATAGGCTTTCTGCTCGATTTTTCACGTTATAGGAAAGACCGCTTGCGGTGCTCTCCTAAATTGAAAAATGAGGATGTGAAGAAAACAACAATAAAAAGGAATTATTTCGAAAGCAGGAAAAAATAGATTTATTTTTTATAGAATTTGAAATTTTGCATTTATTAATGCGAAGTCCCGGAAGAATGTTTAGCAAAGAACAAATATATGATATCATATGAAATGAACCTTATTCCGGTGATTATAATGTGGTTATGCGACATATCTGCAACATTAGAGAAAAGAAAACAAATGTCAGTGAGGTTTCTGTGACATTTGGATGCTACACTGAAAATGAAGGAGTGTGATACCATGCGAATTTTAGTAGTCGAGGATGATCGACTTTTGAATAATACTTTATGCTATAACTTGAATACTGCGGGCTATACGGTTGATTCTGCACTGACAAAATCAGCGGCCGGTAGTTTCTTGACGAAGCAGGACTATGACCTGATTGTGCTGGATGTAAATTTGCCGGACGGGAACGGTTTTGACTTCTGCCGGGAGGTAAAAGAGCGCCGCCCCGATACCGCTATTATCTTTCTGACCGCAAATGATATGGAAAGCGATATGCTCAAAGGGTATGAACTGGGCGCAGAGGATTATGTGACAAAACCTTTCCCTATGAGCGTCTTTCAAAAGAAACTGGCGGTGGTGCTGGGGCGGCTGACAAAACAATATGGTGGTGATACTTATGAGAATGGCACACTGACCATCAATTTTTCAGAGATGAGTGCTGCCCTGTCAGGAAAGCCACTTACATTCCCCCCACTGGAATATCGACTTTTGAAAATCCTGATGAAAAATCCACAGATTGTTTTGACGCGGCAAGTCTTGTTGGAAAAACTGTGGGACGCAGACGGAAATTTTGTGGATGAACACGCTCTGACTGCGGCTATCAGCCGGGTACGAAACAAAATCGAAACACCCGACCGTCAGTACATCAAAACGGTATATGGTATGGGCTATATGTGGATCGGAGGGGCGCTGAAATGAATGTGCGAAAACTTTCCGTCAACAAAGCCTGTATCTTTTTAGCTGTTCTCCTGCTAGCAGCAATGGTGACAGTTTCAGTGGCTTTATATGCGTTGATCCAAGATATAACCGCTGTTTGGTATGTACTATTGTTCGGCATCTTTGTGCTGTTTTGCTCTATTTGTTTTATGGTGCTGGTTCGCCGCAAATTGGCGATGTTCTCTGATGCTTTTTGCAGTTTGATGGATGATATGTTGTCCGGGAATATGCAGCCGAAACAGACTGTGGAAGAAGAAAGCCTTTTCTATAAAATTGAATATCGGCTGAACCGTTTGTATGAAGTCATGCAGGAAAACAAGAACAGCATTGCACAAGAGCGGGCTGACTTGCAAGAACTAATTTCCGATATTTCCCATCAGGTCAAGACCCCGATTGCGAACTCGAAAATGATTAACAGCACCCTGCTTGAAAATGAAGTCCCTTTGCAAAAGCAAAAAGAGTTTCTTACAGCACAGGCCACCCAACTTGATAAACTGGATTTTCTCATGCAGGCTATGATTAAAACCTCGCGTCTGGAAACAGGTGTCATTTCTCTGGAAAAGAAAAGCCAGCCGCTTTATGACACGCTTGCCGCCGCATTGGGAGGTATCCTTCTTAACGCCGAGAAAAAACAGATCAATGTTCAAGTGAACTGCCCGGAGAGCTTGATCGTTTCTCATGACAGAAAATGGACAGGTGAAGCGCTGTTCAACATTTTGGATAATGCGGTGAAATATACGCCGGAGGGTGGTCAAATCCGGGTTTCGGTTGAAAGTTGGGAAATGTATGTGAAAATTGACATTGCTGATACAGGCATTGGCATCTCAGAACAGCATCAGGGGGCAATTTTCAAGCGGTTCTATCGGGAGGACATCGTACATGATGTAGATGGAATTGGTATTGGTCTGTATCTGGCTCGTGAGATCGTAACCTTGCAAGGCGGTTATATTCGGGTAACATCCGAGGTTGGGAAGGGGTCAACCTTTTCTGTTTTCCTGCTTCGAGAACAGAGTAAGTACGCCGAAGAATAAATGTCACAGGCTTATGACATTTAGAACCGAATTGTCCAGAAATAATTTATAGCTCGTGACATTCCTGTGAGGTTTGGTCGTTACAATGGGCTTAACGAAAGAAAGGATGGTGTTCTTTATGAGCATTTTGCAAACGACTGAACTAAAAAAATATTATGGTTCAAAGCCCAATATTACGAAAGCACTGGATGGCGTAACCCTCTCCATTGAGGATGGGGAGTTCATGGCTATTGTTGGTACTTCTGGCAGTGGAAAATCCACACTTCTGAATATGATGGGAGGTTTGGATACTCCAACTTCCGGCAGTATCAAAGTAAAAGGAAAAGAATTGTCGAAATTCAAGGATGAACAGCTTACCATCTTCCGCAGACGCAACATCGGTTTTATCTTTCAGAATTACAATCTTGTTCCTGTGCTGAACGTCTATGAAAATATTGTTTTGCCGGTGGAGCTGGATGGTGATACCGTTGATAAGCATTTCATGAATGAAGTCGTGAAAATGCTGGCTCTCGATGAAAAGCTGAACAGTATGCCTAACAATCTGTCCGGTGGTCAGCAGCAGCGTGTAGCGATTGCCCGCGCCCTTGTTTCTAAACCGGCTATCATCCTGGCCGACGAACCTACTGGAAACCTTGACAGCAGAACCAGCAGCGATGTATTGGGTCTTTTGAAAATGACCAGCCAGAAATTTCATCAGACCATTGTGATGATTACTCATAACAATGAGATCGCCCAGCTTGCCGACCGCATTATTCGTATTGAGGACGGCCGGATTTCCGAGTAAAGGGGGCGAAAACATGACAGATATTTTATTTGGGAATAACAACAGACTTGTCTTGAAACTTCTGGCAAAGCGCTCGTTGAAAGCTCAAAAAAATACGATTGCGGTATTGGCAATCATGCTTGCTACGTTGCTTTTTACCAGTTTGTTTACGATTGCCATTAGCTTGCAGACTGCTATGCAGGAAAGTAATATGAGGACAACCGGCACTTCTGCCCATGCTGGTATCAAGCGTTTATCCTGGGAAGAATATGAGAAGCTATCATCGGATACAGGAATAAAAGACATCGGATATTCAATTATCATAGGAAATGCCGTGGGAGATGATTTCAATAAGACGCCGACGGAACTGCGATATGGTGATGAAACTTATTTGGAACTGACCTTTAATACTCCTGATACCGGACATCTGCCGGAACAAAAAAATGAGATCGCCACCAGTCGTATTGTTCTGGATGCGATGGGACTGCCGGATAAAGTCGGCACACAAATGGAGTTGACCTTTACAACTGATACGGATACATTTACCGATACCTTTACGCTTTGCGGCATTTGGGATGGGGATGCTGTGGCGTACCGTCAAACAATGCTATTATCCAAAGCATATGCGGAACAGGTAGCTCCGGTCATCCACGGGGAAACGGACGGAACAACCCCACCTGTGGGAACCGGTTATATTGATGCTGTTATGATGATGCCTACGGCATGGAATATTGAAAAGCAAGCATTAGAGGTGACTTCCAAATACGGTTTAGATGAACGGGTAAGTATTAACGACGCTTACCAAATGGCAACGGTCAATCTTTCTTCCATGCTGCCCCTTGTGGCCGGTATTGCGGTTATCTTTATCGCAGGTTATCTTCTAATCTACAATGTGTTTTATATTTCTATCGCGCAGGATATTCGGTTTTATGGAATGTTGAAAACACTGGGAACCACCGCAAGACAAATAAGGAAAATCGTTTATAAAAAAGCAATTAAGCTATCTCTTATGGGTATTCCTATTGGACTATTGTTGGGATGGCCGATTGGTCGGTTGTTGTTGCCTGCGATTGTAAATATGCTAACTGATGATATAAGGGTCATTACTACGGTAAATCCATTGATCTTTTTGGTAGCGATTGTCTTTTCTGCAATTACAGTTTTCATTAGCTGTCAAAAACCTGCGATATTGGCGGCTAAAATTTCTCCGATGGAGGCACTGCACTATATTGAACAGACTGGTGGAAAGAAAAAGCAGCGGCGCAGTAAGCATATCAGCACAATGATGATGGCAAAGAACAATCTGACTCGAAACAAGAAAAAAGTAATGATCGTTACTTTGTCTTTTGTCCTTAGTATTGTTCTCTTGAATAGCGTTTATACCTATGTGACCTCCTTTGACTTTGATAAGTTTGTGGCTGATTTCAGCCTTACAGATTTTACAGTTTCCGATACAACAGTAATTAACAATTATGCGCCATATAACACAGCGAATGTAAGCCAGGATTTTATTAGCCAGACAGAAAGTTTGCATGGTCTTGAAGATATAGGAAATATCTACTTATGGACTTCCAAACAGCCGCTTTCTGAAAACGACCTCGCCCGATTACAGGAACTCTCTGCTTCTTCCAGTGATATTGCAAATGAACTGGAAAATTATAGGGTTCGACAGGAACATGGTGTGAATGTATATGGCTTGGATGATTTTCCGACAGAATATGTACAGGTGTTAGACGGTGAACTAAACACGGAACAGTGGAAAGCCGGAACCGGCGTGTATGTAACTCCATTGCGAATGATGGGTGATGGTTCTCTTTGCTTGTATAAACCGGGCGATCAAATTAGCGTGACACAGCTTGATGGTACAAATAAAGTGTATGATGTGCTGGCTGTGGTACGTATTCCAAGCGCATTACAAACTCCTTTGCAGGTAGACATGGGATTGGACTATATTTTCCCGACCAATGAACTTTTGGGAAATATGGTACCCGCCGATCAGCCGGCCATGAAAACAATCTTCAATGTGGATCATGAACACCAGCTTGCAACCGAAAACTGGCTGAAAAACTACACTAAAAATACGGACACCTCTTTGGATTATCTTTCAAAAGTGACCCTGCGGCAGAACTTTGACAGGATGATCAATATGTTCCGTCTTGTGGGCGGCACTCTTTGTGCGATATTGGCTCTGATCGGCATACTGAACTTTATTAACTCCATAACAACGTCTATCTTGTCTCGATACAGAGAAATTGCAATGCTACAATCGGTAGGTATGACAGGATGGCAGGTTAAGCAAATACTGATATATGAAGGGATTGGTTATTCTATCTTGGGCCTTTTAGGTTCTCTGATACTTTCCGTTATAGCAAGTCTAACGGTGGTTCGGATGATGGGTGTGGAATTAACCTATTTTACATGGCATTTTACCCTGCTTCCGGTATTTCTCTGTATTATCCCTCTGCTCCTCATTACAGCCATTGTTCCTTTGGTCTGCTATAACAAAATGGCACAAAAAACTGTGGTAGAGCGGTTACGTATTGCCGAATAAAATACGCAGATACGAAACGGTCATCCAAAAGGGGTGGCCGTTTTCAAATGTCACAAAATTTGGGCAACGAGTGAAATCACTGCCTTACCTGTATTGTGTTGAAAAATTTCGCCTAACCTTAGAAAAAGTTGTTTTGTTGATTGCTGAAAACTCTATTAACTTATCATACAGAAAGGCGGAAAAGCCCAGAAATACAGTATTTGTGCGGCTTTGGGAAATTTTGTACTTATCGTATCTTGTCGTAATTTATCGTATCTTGATGAAAAAATGGTGTACTAATGGTTTAAAGATCAACATCATCTGCTTTTTCCAGAATCAAACAGTTGGAGTTAAATGGATATATCCGCAGAATCCCGGCATCGCCAAGAGCAATTGAGATTTTATAGTGGGGTGTCGGCATGAACAAAGTATATGTAGATGTAGTAGCAGAGTTTCGGAAAGACGGACAGCTGATTCCCATATTTTTTACATGGGAGGATGGAAGAAAGTATAGCATTGACAGAATTTTGAAAATCGAGCGGTGCGCCAGCAGAAAGGCAGGCGGTGTAGGAATGATGTACACCTGTATGATACAGGGGCAGGAAAGCCACTTGTTTTACGAAGTGGATAAATGGTTTATGGAGAGAAAAACAGCATAAGGAGAGATTGGTATAGACGATATTATTTGGATTATTAATCGGCAGGGATAGTCACTTTCCCTTTATATTCCTGCAGGTTTTACATAAGAAGATGGATTTCGGTCAGCAAAGGCAGCTCCCACAATGCCTTTTGGATATCCGCTTCTGCAAGTTGTAGTAAGTAATTGCTTCCCATCAAAATCATGAGATCGTGGTACCGCAGGCAAAGGATAAAAGATTTAAACCGTCACTGGGCGTTGAGGAAGAGTAGGGGAGTAATATGAGATACGAAGATTCGATGAAAGGTGTAGCTGATCAGATAATCAAAGAACAGCAGCGAGCCAGTAAAATTAAAAACAATCCAGAAGAGTTCCATTGGCATGACGAATATGCAACGTTGAATTTCTTTCGGTTTATCTGCAAAAATATCGGTAACTTGAGAAATGGAGAAATTGAAAAAATGGTCACACGTTTAAAGTACATAGATCAGAAAGCAGTGGAAAACCATGTGAATGGTGCTGTTTGGGCATTTGATTATGATAAGATGTTCTGTGTATTGATGGAAAATGAAATTTGTCGAAAGGTGTGTGAAAAGAATAAATATAACAGTTGGATGAATCTGATTGGACAGTATTGTGTTTCAAGGACTTAAAGACGAAGAAAGTTGTTGGAGAGAAATAATTTCCAGCAACTCTGTCTTTAATGAATAGAGTTCATTTTTTTATTCAACTATTCCCATGATATATACAATATGTAAATGTGCAATTCAAATATCAGTTTATGCTAAGTGTAAAAAATAATAATAATTACTATTATTGACAAAAGAATAATTATCATGTATAATACAGATACATAAGAAACAAAGTGTTAGAAAAATTGCTAGGAACTTGGTAACAAAAATAAATCGACATTGAAAAGGGAAAATGACTATGAAAAAATATGAATGTGAACCATGTGGCTATATTTATGATCCGGCAGTAGGCGATCCAGACGGAGGTATCGCTCCAGGAACTGCATTTGAGGATATTCCAGATGACTGGACATGCCCAATCTGCGGATTAGGAAAAGATGTTTTCGTTCCTGTAGAAGACTAAGCAGAAAATGCAGGTACGAAACTGCCAGACATTAAAAGAGCCTAAGAGAACATATAAAAGAAATGGAGGTCAAATTATGACTTACGATTTAAACATTACCTTTGATGACAATTTAGTAACAGGAAATAAAACAATCGATACACAGCACAAAGAATTGATTGACCGTATTCAGAACTTTGTAATTGCCTGTCAAAATGGCGACAGCAAGGTAAAGGCGATCAAACTTCTGGATTATCTTAACGAGTATACTGACTTTCATTTTAAAGAAGAAGAAGCACTTCAGGAAAAAGCCGGTTATCCAGAGCGTGAAAAACATTATGAAAAACATGAAGAGTTTAAAAAGACAATTCAGGAACTGTATGAATACCTTCAGGAGTATGAAGGACCAACAGATCGGTTCAGTGAACTTGTACAGAAAAATGTAATCGACTGGCTGTTTGGACACATTAAAACATACGACCGCTCTGTGGCAAAATTTATCTTTATGAAACAAAATCCAGATCGATGCTAAAATAAACCAGGGAACGAGTTCACTCAGAATGTAGACAACGTGATGAAGTAAACTAGGGGCTGTCACAATGCAGCCCCTTTCCTGTTATAGCGATATTCTAGGTAATATATTGCGCTGGCATGACATATTATTTTACTACTACTATATGGGAAATTTGAATCCAGTCATAAAGAAGGCGAACCAGATGTAGTTGGAACTTTTTCTGTAAATCGGGATGAAAATATAACCGTGGTCGCAAATAGGGAAGATATTGAGGATAGAGAAGCGTTTGCAAGAAAACTTTTGCAGATGTACAAGGATGATTCTTTTCATTCGACAAAATTCTCTACAGACAGAGGATATGCGACGAGCATTGATATGAACATCTATTTATGGAAAGAAGATATTGAAGACGGGGAATCGGTAATGACGGCCGAATATAGACCTGTAGAATACGGAAAGGACTATGATGTTGTCAATAATCCTGATAAATTTCAACTATATATAGATGGAAAAGAGATTAAATAGTAATCTCCTGAAAGCAAGCTTTTTGTCAATTATTTCAAAGAAAAATTAAAGGATAACAATACATAGTTTTGACAATGATATTTTGAAAAATTTTATAGGAATGTTCTATTATCAAATTGACATAGGAATATGGTAGCGTATAATTAGAATTGAATACACTGAAAAAATGGAGGAATTACATGAAAGCACATAAATATTGGTCAGTAGGAGCATTGATCACAATGCTTGGGACTTTTTACACTGGATATAAAAAGCAAAAATCAAGTCACAAATACTTTGCTTTAAGTTCTATGTTATGTATGGTAATGGCGATATATACAGGTCATAAAATGATTACCGGGAATAGGAAGAAAAAGGCGAATAAAGAGAAAGATACAGAAAGGGAGGGATAAATAATGTTGGAAGTAGGGGTTAAGGCACCGGATTTTGAGTTGCCAGATCAAAATGGGAAAATACATAGATTATCGGATTATACAGGAAAAAAAGTGATTTTATATTTCTATCCCAAGGATAATACAGCGGGATGCACGAAACAGGCATGTGGGTTTTCTGAGCGATACCCTCAGTTTACCGAAAAAGGTGCAGTTATTCTTGGAGTCAGTAAGGATTCTGTATCCTCTCATAAGAGATTTGAGGAAAAATATGGATTGGCATTTACACTTTTAGCAGATCCAGAGCGGAAAGTTATTGAAGCATATGATGTATGGAAAGAAAAGAAAAATTATGGAAAAGTCTCTATGGGAGTAGTAAGAACCACATATCTTATTGATGAACAGGGGATTATTATAAAGGCAAATGATAAAGTCAAGGCTGCAGATGATCCTGAAAATATGCTCAAGGAATTAGATTAATGAAGATAATATTATCCCCTGCTAAAAAGATGATTACAGATACTGACAGCATAGCGCCGGATGGATTGCCTGAATTTATTGAAAAGACGACAGAGATACAAAGTTGGTTGAAAAGTAAGTCAAAAGAAGAACTGAAGACTATCTGGAAATGTAATGACAAAATTACAGAACAGAACTTCAATAGATTGGAAAACATGGATCTTTATCATTTACTTACCCCAGCTGTCTTATCATATGAAGGAATTGCTTTTCAATATATGGCTCCATCCGTGTTTGAGGACAGTCAGTTCGAGTATGTACAAAAGCATTTGAGAATAATATCTGCATTTTATGGTGTGTTAAAACCAAGGGATGGTGTGACGCCTTATCGTTTGGAAATGCAGACGAAGGTTGGAATAGGAGAAACAAAAAATCTGTATGAGTACTGGGGAGATTTATTATACCGCTCAGTGATTGATAACAGCAGGATTATAATCAATCTGGCATCGAAAGAATACTCTAAGTGCATAGAAAAATATCTGACACGACAGGATAGATACATTACGATTACATTTTGTGAGTTATCAGGAGATAAACTGGTGACAAAAGGTACATATGCTAAGATGGCCCGTGGTGAAATGGTTAGGTTCATGGCTGAAAACAGAATTGAAAATCCTGAGGATATTAAGAAATTTGATAGACTAGGCTATTCATTCCGCTCTGATTTATCATCAGATGCAGAATATGTTTTTGAACGGAAAAAATGATGATTGAATGATTATTTTAAATAAAAGGTAATCAGTAATATTGATTATTATAATAATAGAAGGAGGAACAAACTAATGAAATATGTATGTGACGTTTGCGGATGGGAATATGATGAAGAGGAAGGTTATCCTGAAGGTGGTATTGCACCAGGAACAAAGTGGGAGGACGTTCCAGAAGATTTTGAATGCCCATTATGTAATGTTGGAAAAGATCAGTTTTCAGAAGTTGAATAAAATTCTGATTATTTAAATACGGATAGATAAACAAAAACCCTGGTGCGTGTGAGCAACAGGGTTTCAGACTGTAGACAAACTTGGTGTTGGGTGTTATGCCCAGCACCATTTTTCTTTTAAAACTTCTTTTCTTTTTATTTTCTTCAAAATCAACAAAAATCTGGCTGTGTTCCAACCTCGTTTTTCCAGGATCTTTGCCAGTTTTTTCAGATTCATGCATGCAAAGGTAAGCCCGGCTTTCATTTCCATCCGTGCTTTTTTCCAGAATCTTTGAAAAGATATGCTCAAAAAGGTCTGTATCTTTGAAACGGCGGGTATAATTCTTTCCAAATGTAGAGAAATGAGGTACTGGATCTAACATGTCTAGTCCGAGAAACCAACGGTATGCAACGTTTACCTCGATCTCTTTCATGGTCTGACGCATGCTTTTTATCCCATAGAGATACTGAATGAATGGTATCTTTATCAGCATGACGGGATCCATACTGGGACGGCCGTTATCCGGACAGTATTTTTCTTCAACCAGATCATAAATAAAATTCCAATTGATTGCTTTATCAATCAATCGCAGCATATGGTTTTGAGGTACCATGTCATCCATGGAAAACATCATCATTTGTTCTCTGTTTTTATCTGCATTTTTCGTCATCATAAAAAACACCGCCCTTCTGATATTTATTATATCAGAAAAGCGGTTCCAACAATAGCAAAACCCTGCAAAAGCAGGGCTTTGTCTACAGTCTGAAGCAGCTGGATTACAGCTGCTTCAGTACGTTTAAGAGTTTTGTATTATCGTCGTGCATCATGATGCAGAAGCGGACAAATTCGCCGTCCAGGCACTGGAAGGAAGAACAGTCGCGGATCATCAGGCCTTTTTTGATGCAGGCCTCAAAGACATCGGCGGAAGTCAGACCGTCCCGGCGGATTTTTAATAAGATGAAATTGGCATAGGCAGGATAAACTTTAAAAGTAGGGATATTTTGAAGTTCCTGCTCCATGCGGTCACGCTCATCGAGGATCAGATCACGCGTTTCCTGAATGTAGTCGTGGTCACGGAGCATCAGCTCTCCGGCAAAGGCACCAAGACTGTTCAGTGACCATGGCGTCTGTTTTTCTCGCATTTTGGAAAGAAATTCCATATTTCCGGTAATTCCGTAACCGAGACGCATGCCCGGTGCAGCATAAAATTTAGAAACACCACGCAGTACCATAAGATTGGTAAATTCTCTGGTCAGAGGAATTGCAGTTATTTCTTCGACATCTGGTGCGAACTCTACGTAAGTTTCATCGATCATGACAAAAATATCTTTATCTGCACAGAATGCGATCAGTTTGCGGAGATCTTCCTGCATGATCGCAGAGGAAGTCGGATTATTCGGATTGCAGAGAATCAAGAAATCATAACCGTTTTCCAGAGTTTTGCACAGATCCTCTACATCGAGAGTGAAATTTCGTTCTTCTCGCAGATGATAATATTCCTGTGTGCTTCCGGAGAAAGAAAGTTCTCTGGAATATTCGGAATATGTCGGTCCGAGAATCAGGGTGTGTTTCGGCGCACGTTCCTGAATCAGAAGTGAGATCAGTTCACTGGAACCATTTCCCGGTAAAATAAATTCAGCGGGAATCCTGCAGTATTCTGAGATCGTATTTCTGAGAGATACATAATCTCTGTCCGGATAAGAAGAAAAAAGATCGACATTTTCTGCAATTTCTTTTTTTACAGAGGCGGAGAGGCCAAGAGGATTGACATTTGCCCCGAATTTAACGATATCTTCTTTATTTAAATGATAGTAGTCACATATTTTTTCTATGTCACTTCCATGAAAAACCATTTTTGTAGTCATAAGGTTACACTCCTCATTATTTCGCTATTTACTATAATAAATCATCGAAGCGTTTTTTACAATAGACAACCGCCGAAGATGTGTTATACTAGAAAAACAGGTGTTGCTGTGAACACAGGCAGTATTCCGCGAGGTGTTTTGGAATGGATTTTGACCAAGTTGCTGTGAACGGAGTGAACAGTAACAAACAGGTGTTGTTGTGAACAGCAATAACTAATAAATATGCAAGACGGGGGAATGAATATGAGATTGCAGACAGTACAGGATGCATTGAATCAAAAAAATATCAGGTTTGAATATACCGAAGAAGACGGATGCGGAAGTCTGGATTTTATGTTCCGCGGACTGAAATTCCATGTGTGGGAATATCACGATGGAGTCTGGGGTGCAGAGACAAATATCTATGAGGCAGGCAGAAGTGAGGATATTGAGGGCGATTATGAAGAAAAGATTGCTGGAGAAATTCTGTCATGGCCGGATATGATCAATAATTAAGCAGGAGAGAAAAATGAAACTTGTAAACATTGCCGATGAAGGCGCAAAATATAAATGGCAGCTTTATGATCTGTATGATAAAGCATTTCCGGAACAGGAGAAAAAGCCTCTGCAGGTAATGGAAAACCTGGTAGCAGATGGAAAGATGGAGATGCTTGCAATGGTTGACGAAGATGAATTCGTAGGACTGGCAATCAATCTGATCGATGCGGAGCAGGATAGGGCGCTTCTGGATTATTATGCAATTGTACCGGAGAAAAGAAATTACGGATATGGAAGCAGGGGACTGGAGGCATTACTTAAAAAGTTCAAAAATCATAAATATATTTTTGAAATAGAAACACAGGATGAAAAAGCAGAAAATGCTGAAGAACGCAAAAAAAGAAAGGCTTTTTATCTTCGGAACGGACTTCAGGAGACGGGATTGTTTGTAAATGTGTATGATACAGATTTTGAAATCCTTACACCGGACGGTGAGCTGACTTTCTGGGAATATGTAGATTTTCTGCGAGAAGTAATGTATGAAGAATACGTACAGATTCTTCGCCCGACATTGATTGCGATGAAAAAATAATAAAAATACAAAAGGAAATTAAGGACAGGGAACGTGGGAGAAAATGTGGTTTTAGTTTATCTGGTAGTATGTTTTTTTGTATTTCTGGCAGGATTTGTGGATTCGATTGCCGGAGGAGGCGGACTGATCTCACTTCCGGCATATATGATTGCGGGACTGCCGGTACATACTGCAATTGCAACAAATAAAATGAGCAGCTCCATGGGAACTTTCGTGGCATCTTTTCACTACATGAAAAAGGGCTTTATGAAATGGAAAATCTGTATTCCGGCAGTTTTTGGTGCAATTGCCGGATCCTGGATAGGATCTCATCTGGCTCTTCTGATTTCGGAGAAAGCTTTAAAGATCGCCATGCTGGTTGTGCTTCCGGTCATTTTGTTTTATGTACTGAGAAGCAAAGCACTGAAAGGAAAAGACGAAAATGCAACAGAAGTAATCAATGGAATGCTGATTTTTAAAAGTATTCTGATCGCAGCTGTAGTTGGTATTTATGATGGGATTTACGGACCGGGAACAGGAACATTTCTGATGCTTTTATTTACCGGTTTCTGTCATATGACATTAAACGATGCAGCAGGTGCCACAAAGGCAATCAATCTGACAACCAATATCACAGCACTTGTCGTATTTCTGATCAATGGCAAAGTGCTTTTGCCACTGGGAATTGCAGCAGGAGTTTGTAACATGGCAGGGAATTATCTTGGAAGTCATAGCTTTACTTCAAACGGTCACAAGATCGTAAAACCGGTTATGATTGTGGTGATCGTGATCTTCTTCATTAAAGTATTAACAGAACTGATTTGAAACACACAAAAGGGGACTTATTTCACATCCCCCTTTGTCTACAGTCTGAAACCCTGGTGCGTGTGAGCAACAGGGTTTTTTATTGCGATAGTTTGTGATGATATCACAGAAAATGATTTACCTTTTGCTTATAATGTAACTACAAACAAAGTAAGGAGGTAGTCTAAATGAGATTAAAAGATAAAGTTGCAATCATTACGGGTGGAAGCCGTGGTATAGGATTTGCTACATCTGATAAATTCTTGAAGGAAGGTGCTTCAGTTGTGTTGGCAGCAAGTTCACAGGAATCGGCAGATGTTGCTGTAGATAAATTAAAAGAAAAATATCCCAATGCAATAGTTGCTGGAATTAGTCCAAATCTGGCAAGCATGGAGTCTGTCAGAAAGGCTTTTAAAGAGGCAACTGAAAAATATGGATGTGTCGACATACTGGTAAATAATGCAGGGATTTCAGAAAACACCTCATTTATGGATTATACAGAGGAGACTTTTGATAAAGTCATGGATCTAAATGTAAAAGGAGTATTTAATACTACTCGTGTAGCAGCAGAATGTATGGTGGCAAGAGGCAAGGGGGTCATTCTCTCAACTTCTTCCATGGTGAGTATTTCGGGACAGCCAAGTGGGTTTGCTTATCCGGCATCGAAGTTTGCAGTAAACGGATTGACTGTATCATTAGCAAGAGAACTAGGACCTAAAGGTATTCGTGTTAATGCTGTTGCACCTGGGATTACAGAAACTGATATGATGAAGGCCGTGCCAAAGGAAGTTATCGAACCTATGATTGAAAGAATTCCATTGCGTCGTCTTGGACAGCCAGAAGATATTGCCAATGCGTTTGTGTTTCTTGCTTCAGATGAGGCGAGTTACATTACAGGTGTTATATTAAGTGTAGATGGTATGGCAAGAAGTTAAGTTAATGAGGTATGGTGATGTAATCACGGAAAATAAATGAAATTAAGATTATAATAAATCTACAAAAAGAAAAAGATAAGGAGGACTGTAAAATGTCTGCTATTAATATCAATAAAAATAATTTTCAGAACGAAGTACTGAATTCCGATAAACCCGTTCTTTTAGATTTTTGGGCATCTTGGTGTGCGCCTTGCCGCATGGTAGTACCTATTGTAGAGGAGATTGCAAGTGAGCGTAGAGATATTAAAGTTGGAAAGATTAATGTAGATGAAGAGCCTGAACTGGCAAATAAGTTCAGTATTATGAGCATTCCGACTTTAGTGGTTATGAAGAATGGGAAGATTGTACAGCAGGTTTCAGGGGCGAGACCTAAGAATGCGATTTTAGAAATGCTTTAGGGAGGTGTGCTAATGGGATTTTTTGATCTCTTTAAACAGTCGAATATTAATCAAGGCATAGAAGAATATAAAAGGACTGATGATGCAGTTCTGCTGGATGTACGTACACCGCAGGAATATCAGGAAGGACATATACCAGAAAGTAAAAATGTGCCGTTGCAGCAACTTGACAATATTGCTTCTGTAGCGAAGAATAAGGATATCCCACTGTTTGTATACTGTTATTCCGGTTCACGAAGCCGCCAGGCAACTGGGATACTGCAACGAATGGGATATTCTAAAGTAAATAATATCGGTGGCATTGCAGCTTACTCAGGAAAGGTGGAAAAATAAGATGAAGGTAATAATTGTAGGAGGTGTAGCCGGAGGAGCTACAGCCGCAGCAAGAATACGCAGACTGAATGAACATGCTGAAATTACTGTGTTTGAAAGATCCGGATACATATCCTATGCAAATTGTGGACTTCCATATTATATTGGAGACGTGATCACAGATCCGGAAGAACTTACATTACAGACACCAGAGAGTTTTTTTAAACGTTTCCATATCAATATGAAAATTCATCATGAAGTTATCTCCATACATCCGGATCGTAAAACAGTTTCAGTGAAAAATTTAGAGAATGGTGAGATATTTGAAGAAAACTATGATAAGCTGATCCTCTCTCCAGGTGCAAAGCCAACACAGCCGAGACTTCCCGGAGTAGGTATTGATAAGCTTTTTACACTTCGTACTGTAGAAGACACTTTTCGGATAAAGGAATATATAAATAAGAATCATCCAAAATCGGCTGTATTGGCAGGTGGCGGTTTTATTGGTCTGGAACTGGCAGAAAATTTGAGGGAGCTTGGCATGGATGTTACGATTGTCCAGCGGCCTAAGCAGCTGATGAACCCTTTTGACCCGGATATGGCATCCATGATCCATAATGAAATAAGAAAGCATGGGATAAAACTGGTACTGGGCTATACAGTAGAAGGATTTAAAGAAAAAGACAACGGAGTGGAGGTCCTGTTGAAAGATAATCCATCCCTTCAGGCTGATATGGTAGTTCTGGCAATCGGAGTCACACCAGACACAGTATTAGCAAAAGAAGCCGGTCTGGAACTTGGCATCAAGGAAAGTATTATAGTGAATGACAGAATGGAAACCTCTGTACCGGATATTTATGCTGCAGGTGATGCAGTTCAGGTAAAACATTATGTTACGGGTAATGATGCGCTGATTTCTTTGGCAGGACCAGCCAATAAACAGGGCAGAATCATCGCTGATAATATTTGTGGCGGTGATAGTCGTTACCTGGGCAGTCAGGGAAGCTCCGTTATAAAAGTGTTTGATATGACAGCAGCCACTACAGGTATCAATGAAACCAATGCCAAAAAGTCAGGATTAGAGGTAGATACAGTAATTCTTTCTCCTATGAGTCATGCCGGTTACTATCCTGGTGGAAAAGTGATGACAATGAAGGTGGTTTTTGAAAAAGAGACCTATCGTTTGCTTGGTGCTCAGATTATTGGATATGAAGGAGTTGATAAACGTATTGATGTGCTGGCAACAGCAATCCATGCAGGGCTGAAGGCAACCCAGCTGAAGGATTTGGATCTCGCATATGCACCGCCTTATTCCTCTGCCAAGGATCCTGTAAATATGGCAGGATTCATGATAGACAATATAGCAAAAGGTACCTTAAAACAATGGCATCTGGAAGATATGGATAAGATTTCTAGAGATAAAAGTGTTGTGTTGCTGGATGTGAGAACTGTAGGTGAATTTAACAGGGGGCATATGGATGGATTCAAAAACATTCCTGTAGATGAACTAAGGGAACGTATCAATGAAATTGAGAAGGGAAAGCCTGTTTACCTGATATGCCAGAGTGGGCTGCGAAGTTATATTGCCAGTCGTATTCTGGAAGGAAATGGATATGAAACATACAACTTCTCCGGCGGATTCCGCTTCTATGATGCAGTTGTCAATGACCGTGCGCTGATTGAAAAGGCATATGCATGTGGTATGGATTATTAAAAATAATCATAATATTTTTATAATTTTCTTATAGCATAAAAAGATCCCCCATTTATTAGAATGACTTTCATAATTCTGATAAATGGAGGATTCTTCTTTATATGTTACAGAAAAACAATTTTATGACCTTTGGAGTGTTTCCAGTCTTTTTGAATCAAGGATTGTGATTTGGCCGCGGGAGAGTTTGACGAGACCTTCGCCTTGAAAGTATCGAAGCATTCGAGTGATAACTTCCCTGTGGGAACCAAGATGATTAGCAATCGTCTCATGAGTGATTTTCAGCTCGTTTGTTCCTTCGATAGAGGTCTCTTCTAAAAGAAATGAAGCAACACGCTTATCCAAACTCTTCCACATGATTTGTTCAATCAGCCACATGACATCAGAAAAACGGGTGGCTATTAACTCATTGGTATAGTTTGCGACGGGAGCAGATTCCTTCATAATGCCCTTATAGATTTCAGCAGGGATGATCCAAAGATCAGTATCTTTTTCTGCTTCAATGGTTACTTCAAATTGAATGGAGCGTATGATACATGAGGCGGATAAAAGACACATATCCATATCGAACAGACGGTAAAGTGTAATCTCTCGTCCTTCATCTGAAAGTATGTAGGTTCGAAGCTGCCCGGATTTAACCAGTAATAATCCAGTGCAATCCAGGTTTCCATTGTGAATGATTGTCCCTTTTTTTACATACTGTGTGATTAAATTGTCTGAAATTATTTTTTTCTGTGTTGTATTTAAGTCATTCCATAGTGGAAAACAATTTTCGAAGTTCATAACCGTTATCTCCTTTACGAATATAGTATACTTGCTTTTTTTAGATGCGTCAATTATGTAACTGGCATATGCCACAAATAGAAATAAAAAGAAGTGTAATAAAGTAAATTATCTTTTCTGTGATATCATCACAGAAGCAAGATCTTTTATGCGATATATTAAGTTCAAACAGGAGAAGGAGTTGAAAAATATGACATCAATAAATATAAATAAAGAAAAGTTTGGACAATTAATTCATAAAGAAAAACCGGTTTTGGTTGATTTCTGGGCACCTTGGTGTGGTTATTGCCGTAGAATTGGAGCGGCTTATGAAAAAATAAGTGAAGAATACAGCGATATTCTTATTGCTGGAAAAGTAAATATTGATGAAGAACCACAGATTGCAGAAGCTGAAAAGATTGAGATAATTCCTACGCTGGTTTTATATCGGGATGGAAAGGCAATAGATTCTATTGTTGCACCTGAATCAAAAATAATGATAGAGAATTTTATTAATGAAGCATTGGAAAAATAAAAGGAGGACTGCTGTATGAATGAAAATCATGTTTACGATATGATTATCGTGGGGGGAGGACCTGGAGGGTATACTTCAGCATTATACGCAGCCAGAGCAGGATTTGATACAATTGTTTTAGAAAAATTATCTGCAGGTGGTCAGATGTCATTGACCTGGCAGATTGATAACTATCCTGGTTTTGAAAATGGAATTGACGGATTTTCATTGGCAGAGAAAATGCAAAAACAGGCGGAAAAATTTGGCGCTAAAAGTGAATATGCTGAAGTTTTTAATATGGATTTAACAGGAAAGCTTAAGAGAGTAGAAACTAGTTCGGGAATTTATATTGGGAAAACAGTAGTGATTGCTACTGGAGCAAATCCAAGAGAACTTGGTCTCGCTAAAGAAAAAGAATTGATAGGTCATGGGGTTGCTTATTGTGCCTCCTGTGATGGTATGTTTTATAAAGATAAGATCGTGGTGGTTGTTGGTGGTGGAAATTCTGCTGTATCAGATGCTGCTCTTTTAAGTCGAATTGCTAAGAAAGTCATCATTGTTCATCGTAGAGATACATTACGTGCAACGAAAATCTACCATGACCAGCTGATGAAAACTGAAAATATAGAGTTTCGATGGAACAATACAGTAAATGAACTGATTTATGGAGAACGATTGACTGGTGTGCGGTTGAAAGATACAGTTACAGGAGAAGAAAACATTATAGAATGTGACGGCCTGTTTGTGAGTATAGGAAGAAAACCGACAACAGATTTTTTAGATAATCAGATAGAACTGGATAATAAAGGATATATTGTGGCAGGTGAAAACACTGAAACGAGTATTCCGGGTGTTTATGCTGTAGGAGATGTCAGAACAAAGTTACTTCGTCAGATAGTAACAGCAGTGGCAGATGGTGCTATGGCAGTACATATGGCAGAAGAGTATGTGGAGAAATAATAATCAGAATTTGAATAGTGAACTTTTTATACTGAAATATGTACGATTTCAATAATGACATGAACTTTTGGGAACGTATTGCGGATACTTTGTGAACTTTATCCTGATACAATGATTATGCTGATGAAAGAAAGCATTCAGAATGGAATTACACTAGAAATACTTATGACAAAAAAACATAAGAAAACACCGGAAGAAAAAGCAGCTGTTGCGAAACAAAAGAAACAACAGATGAGAGCAAAACTGAAAAAAGAAACAAGAGATAATCTGGCTAAAGAAGAGATCTTGCAAGATGACCGATTTTTCTTTATTGCCGGTTATACCTCCGGAGGTGCACCGTATGGTATCACCTTGGAGGAAATGGGTCTGAAACCTTGGGATGATTTGGAGGAAAATAAAATGGTGTAAAAGTGGTGTAAACAAACAAAAATCAGCTGTGAAGATTATTGAAAACTATTGAAAACAATACGCTTCTCATATAAATATGCAAAAAAAAGTGGGTTGTTATATTTTTTTACATATAAAAAGAAATTGTGAAATTTTTATCTTTAAATGTGCGAAAATTATGAAAATTGTGCGTATTCATATACTTATACAGAAGAATTTTCATGTAATAAGGCTAAAAAATGAAGCGTAGCGGTAGAATACGGAGCTGATTTGCACAATAAAATATAAAAAAACCAAATAAATCAATACGTCATTTAAAAACAAATTCTTAACAAATAATGAATTTTGTATATATTCAAACGTTTTTGTTGCACTTCTTTTGTCAATTTGCTATAATTGGTACAATAAACAGAAAGAAATGGGAGAGGTGAACTATGAATTTAGGTATCATTGCACATAATAGTAAAAAAGTTCTCATTGAAGATTTCTGTATCGCTTATAAGAACATCCTGGCCAAGCATGAAGTATATGCTACCGGCACTACAGGAAGAAGAATTGAGGAAGCCACCGGTCTTCATGTCCATAAGTTTTTACCGGGCAGTATCGGAGGCGATAAGCAGTTCATGGAAATGGTAGAGCGGCAGGATCTGGATATGGTAATACTTTTCTATAATCCTGTTATGATAGATCCAAAGGAGCCAGACATCACAGCTATTGTAAAGCGCTGTGACCAGTATAATATTCCGGTGGCGACCAATATCGCTACTGCAGAACTTCTTATTCTTGGACTGGCCCGTGGTGATCTGGATTGGAGACTGAATCTGAAATGAGAGTCATCGCAGGAAAAGCAAGACGACTGAACCTTAAGACTGTGCCGGGTATGGACACACGCCCGACCACAGACCGCATCAAAGAAACTCTTTTTAATATTCTTCAGCCTGAACTTCTGGATTGTCACTTCCTTGATCTGTTCAGCGGAAGCGGTGCAATCGGCATTGAGGCATTAAGCCGCGGAGCAGCTCGGGCTGTTTTTGTTGAAAAAAATCCCAAGGCATGCACATGCATAAGAGAAAATCTGACATTTACAAAACTTGCAGATAGTGGTACACTGCTGAATATGGACGTGATGCAGGCCCTTCGTTCCTTAGAAGGAAAGGGCGTTTTCGACTGCATATTTATGGATCCCCCATATAACCATGAGCTGGAGCGTCAGGTTCTGGAATACCTTCAGGACAGCAGTATTCTGGATGAGAATACACTGATCATCGTGGAAGCTGACCTTACTACAGATTTCGGTTATGTGGAAGATCTTGGCTACAGACAGCTGCGTTCCAAAGAATACAAAACTAACAAGCATATCTTTTTATGCCGGGGAAAGTGAGAAAAATACATGGTAATAGCTGTTTATCCAGGAAGTTTTGATCCGGCCACTTATGGTCATCTGGACATAATCAAGCGTGCAAGCGTATCTTTCGACAAAGTAATCGTAGGAGTTTTGCATAATTCTGCAAAAAGTCCGTTGTTTTCTGTTGAAGAACGTGTTAATATACTAGAAAAGGCAACAAAAGACATGGAGAATGTAGAAATCAAGGCATTCAAGGGTCTTTCTGTGAACTTTGCCAGAGAGAATCATGCACAGGTGATCGTGCGCGGGCTTCGTGCAGTTACAGATTTTGAATTTGAACTGCAGATGGCACAGACAAACCGAGTGCTTGCTCCGGATATTGACACCGTGTTTCTGACGACAAGCCTGGAATATGCATATCTTAGCTCTACTATTATGAAAGAAGTAGCAGGCTATGATGGCGACCTGAGCAAATTTGCTCCGCCGGAAATTACCGAAGCTGTTAAGAAAAAAATGCACGATTTGAAGAAATAGAATAAGGAGAGTTTACTATGAGCAGCAGAATTGAACAGATCATTGAAGAAATCGAAGAATATGTAGACAGTTGTAAATATCAGCCACTTTCTACAACTAAGATTGTAGTGAATAAAGAAGAAATCGAAGAGCTTCTTCGTGAACTTCGTCTTAAGACTCCAGACGAGATCAAACGTTATCAGAAGATCATCAGCAATAAGGATGCCATCCTTGAGGATGCACAGACAAAGGCAGATGCACTGATCGCAGATGCACAGAATAAAGCTCAGGAGCTTGTTACCCAGCATGAGATCATGCAGAAAGCATATGCGCAGGCAAACGAGACTATCAATGCAGCGAATCGTCAGGCTCAGGAGATTCTGGATTCCGCTACACAGGATGCTAACAGCATTCGTCTCAGCGCGATCACATACACAGATGACATGATGGCAAACATCGGTTCCGTACTTACCCAGACTCTTGAGGATGCTGGCGGCAAATATAAAGGATTCATCGATGCTCTTCAGGCATGCATGGATGTTGTAAACCATAACCGTCAGGAGCTTGCGCCACAGACTGCTCAGGCAGCTGCAATGTCCGGCTCTTATCAGCCGGCTGATACAGAGGCTTCCAAGGAAGATGAAGCTCTTCTGGACGAGATTGGCGATAACTAATTTTGCTGCGCGAAATATAGCAGACTTTATCTGATTGTGATTCACTAAAACTATTCTATAAATGTTTTATGTGAGCAGGGATCATGTTTATAAGAATATAAGTATGAGAGCAGCAGTAACTGCTGCATTCATACATTTGGCAGAAGCGTACGGATGAAGGGAGAGTTCCTTTCCAAGTACGCTTTTTGTTTGCGCCATAATACAGAATCCTCCGAATGCACTCATACACAGTGCAAGAAGTACACGAAGTGAATAAGAAAACCCGGACAGCAGGAGCCCATGGAGACCAGTGGTAACTTCTATCAGTCCGAGAAGAATATATTTTCCCTGTGCCGGAAGATACCAGAAATGACTTATGGCTGCGGACAGAATAGAGAACATAAGAATATAACCCCCCAGTTTTGCCATAGTTTCAAAACTATTCATAATGACAAAATCCAGGAGCCTGGCAGAAGTATATTCCTGCTCAGATGTTTTTTGCGTACAAAAGGAAAGCAGTGAGTTTTTTCTATAGAATGTAAAGCGAAAAAAACACATGCAGATCATGTCTGATAGAAACAGAATCCCCACAAGAAAACCAATATGTAATTTTCCCTCCAGACAGATATGTCCCACATAAGTAATAAGAAAGGCCGGACTTGGATTATTGCAGAAAGTTAACAAATATTCAGCCTCCTGCCGGCTGATTTTTCCAGCATAATACAAATCTGCGGTTAATTTTGCCCCCATAGGGTAACCGGTGAGAAGTCCCAGAAGAAATACATAGGCTCCTCCCGGAGAAAGCCCAAAAACGACCTTGAAAAAAGGAGCAGTTGGTTGTAAAATTTTTGTAATCCAATCTGTGTGCACCAGAATTCCTGTAAGGATCATAAACGGAAGAAGGGTAGGCAGTAAGGTCTCCAACCACAGTTTCAGTCCGTTTCTTGCCGCAGCAAGAGCTTCGGCCGGGTAACACAGAAGGAAGAGTAAAAGCAGGATAACAGAAAGCAGGATTATTTTTTTCTTCATTTTGACCTCGTTATTAAAATAAAAGCCCAACATGTGAAGTTATAGTCAGGTTGTGTTCAGCAGCCTGAAGTATGTTTAAAAAATCATTATATAAAATTTATATTCTGTTTCTGTCTCAAAATGCCGAAAAGATAAATACAAACCATATATAAAATTTTGGAGGTAACCCATATGGCAATTTTAGAAAACTTCGAACCCAAAAATGTGTTTCACTATTTTGAGGAAATCTGTGGTATTCCACATGGTTCAGGAAATACAAAACAAATCAGTGATTATCTGGTGAATTTTGCAAAGGAACATGATTTGAAATATGTTCAGGATGACATGAATAATGTTGTGATTTATAAACCTGCAACACCTGGCTACGAAAACGCGCCCACAGTCATCCTTCAGGGACATATGGATATGGTTTGTGCGAAATGCCCGGAAATCGAACATGATTTTACAAAGGATGGACTAAAGCTGGTTGTGAAAGATGGCTTTTTATCAGCCGAGGGCACTACTCTTGGCGGCGATGACGGAATTGCAGTGGCTTATGGCCTTGCGCTTTTAGACAGCACAGATTTGCCGCATCCGGCTTTGGAGGTTGTTTTCACCGTCGATGAAGAGACGGGGCTTCTGGGCGCTGACGGATTCGACTGCAGCCTTTTGAAGGGAAGAAGAATGATCAATCTGGATTCTGAAAAAGAGGGCTGTCTGTGGGTAAGCTGCGCTGGTGGTGTTGCTGGAAATTCTTATCTGCCAGTCCGGCGTGTGGACGCTTCCGGCAGAAAAGTTAACGTAAAAGTCTGTGGACTTGTGGGAGGCCATTCCGGAGCTGAAATACACAAAAACCGCGCAAGTGCCAATATTCTTATGGGACAGTTTCTTTATGAACTTTCCCATGTCTGTGGCTATGCATTAAAAGAATTAGAAGGTGGTCAGCAGGACAACGTTATTACAAAAGAATGCGAAGCGGTTCTTCTTGTGCTTCCGGAAGAAATTTCTCAGATCACTTCCCTTGCAAAGAAAATGCAGAAGGATTTCCGGGCAGAATACACTGGTACAGATGATACTATTACAATTCAGATAACAGAAGAAGGGGATATGGATGCACAGGTTCTTCATCCCACCAGCCAGGAAAAAGTGCTTTTTTATCTGATGAACATGCCATTTGGTGTTAAGAAAATGAGTGGTACCATAGAAAATCTGGTGGAAACCTCCTGCAATCCCGGAATTCTGAAGCTGTATGGGGACGAGTTGTTTGTACAGACCAGTATCCGAAGCTCTGTAGGAACTGCCAAAGAGGCTCTTTCCCATAAAATTCAATATCTGACAGAATTTCTGGGAGGCGAATATGAGACTGAGGGGGCTTATCCTGCATGGGAGTATCGTAAAGCTTCTCCTCTTCGTGACAAGATGGTAGAAATTTATAAAAACATGTACGGTAAAGACCTGGAGGTAGTTGCCATTCATGCCGGTCTGGAATGTGGTATTTTTTATGAGCGAATGGAAAACCTTGACTGTACCTCTCTTGGACCGGATATTCTGGACATCCACACCAGCAAAGAACGCCTTGATATGGCTTCTGTGAAACGGGTTTGGGAATATCTGACAGAAGTATTGAAAAATTTGAAAGACTGATAATTACATGTATATTTAAAAGCCTGTTTTTCATAAAGCTTTTGGCATACCCCCATTAAATAGTAACTGTGGCTGCCATAGCCTTTGATCATTCGAATCAGCTGTATTTGGAAAAATATTTTCCATACAGCTGATTTTTTGTTCTAATTTTTTTGATTTTCCATATATTATCTGAGGGTGAAAAAATCGTTACTATTTACTGGTAACAAAAAAATCATCCACCTTTTCCCATATATTAAAGAGAGGAAATGCCATGAAAAGAAAGACCGGGAAACACTTACTCCTTCTTCTTTTTCTTTTGCCGCTGCTTATCTTGCTTCAGAATTTTATTCAGCAAAGAAGCCAGGCCTCCCTGTTAAAACCGGACACCTGTTTTACAGAAAGCTTCCGGGAACAGGCTTTGTCGTCTGCGCTATATGCAGAGTTAGAAGAAAGAGTACATTCGGATGGAGAATTTGCCGATCTTCTTACAACAACTATGCTGAATGGAAAATTTTTTCCAAAATATCTTTCCGGGAACAGGGAAGCATATCTCCGCTTCAAGCCCAAAGCCTATTATGACCTGAGAAGCTGTTATCTGGCTGTCTGGAAAGATCTGGAAAATTTTCCCATTCCGATCAGAAACGATAGAGAAATATGGCAAGAGATTTTTTATGAAAACACCTTTGGCGCTGCTCGAAGCTATGGTGGAAGCCGGACGCACGAAGGCTGCGATCTCTTTGGCAGGGTTTCTCAATCCGGATTTTATCCTGTGATTTCCATGACTGATGGCAAAATAGAAAAAATCGGATGGCTTCCTCTTGGCGGATACCGGATCGGAATCCGTTCTCCTCATGGAGGGTATTTTTATTATGCCCATCTTGCATCCTATGAAAAATATTTTCAGACAGGTGAAGCAGTGGAAGCGGGGCAGATTCTTGGATTCATGGGAGATACCGGATACGGAGAAGAAGGAATGTCCGGAAAATTTCCGGTTCATCTTCATCTGGGAATCTACATAAATCCACAGGGAAAAGAGGAACTGAGTGTAAACCCTTACTATGTCTTACAGGCAATGGAGAAAAAAGTAAAAAAATACACTTATTGATAACAAATTTTTTGAAATATATGCTATAATAATTAAACATATGGGCAGACACACTTAAATTTAACTGCGGAATATTTTTCATAATACAATGCCCATATTCTGTAAGGAGCGATTTATATGGAAATACAGTTATGGAGAAGCATTTTATGCCCCTACGAACTGGCAGTCAGGGAACTGATTGTCAAATTTGAACACATTATCAGCGAACATCGAGAAAATGATCTGTATTCCCCTATTGAGCAGGTAAGCGGACGAGTGAAAAGTGTATCCAGCATTCTGGAGAAAATGCAGCGCAAGCATATTCCTATGGAACGCATGGAGGAAGAAGTAGAAGACATTGCTGGAATCCGTATTATCTGTCAGTTTGAGGAAGATATTGAGACAGTAGCATCCCTGATCCAAAACCGGTCAGATATGACCATTAAGAGTGAGAAGAATTATCTGAAGCATGTGAAACAGAGTGGTTACAGAAGTCTCCATCTGATCATTTATTATACAGTAGAAACATTAAATGGTCCCCGGAAGCTGCAGGCGGAAATTCAGATCCGCACCATGGCTATGGACTTCTGGGCAACGATCGAACATTCCCTTCAGTACAAATATAAAGGGGACATGCCACCGCATGTGGCAGAGCGTCTGACGAATGCCGCGGATGCTATTATTTTGCTGGATCAGGAAATGTCTTCTGTGCGCGATGAAATCATGGATGCCCAGAATTCTTCCCAGATGCAGTCCAATCTTGTAAAAGATATTCTCAATAATATAGAGAATCTTTACCGCGTATCAAGCGAACGGGAGATTACCAAAATTCAGACAGAATTCCTTCGTGTTTTCCATACCAAGGATTTGAAACAGCTGGAGCGTTTTCACAGACAGCTTGATATTATCGCGGAAGGTTACCGCGCCCAGGCTGTTTACCATAATATCGGACATCAGCCAGGCAAGAGCTGTATTTCATAAATCTGTCCGAAAATACGTTACTGTTCATTTTGTTCACACCATTCTTGGAACACGCCTTACAGAATGAGCAGTGCATAGGAGAAAAATATAGATGTCACAATTTTTACCAGTTACAAAAAAAGACATGGAGGACAGAGGCTGGGATCAGGTGGATTTTGTCTACGTGACAGGAGATGCTTACGTAGATCATTCCTCTTTTGGTACTGCTATTATCAGCCGCCTTCTGGAGAGCCGGGGCTATAAAGTGGGAATTATCCCACAGCCCGACTGGCGCAGGAAGGAGAGTATTGCCGTATTTGGAGAGCCTCGCCTTGGCTTCCTTGTAAGTGCCGGCAATATGGATTCCATGGTTAATCACTATACCGTTGCAAAAAAGCACCGCCAGAAGGATTCTTATTCTCCTGGCGGTAAAATGGGTTTGAGGCCGGACCGTGCTGTTATTGTATACAGTAATCTGATTCGTCAGACTTTTAAGAAAACTCCTGTAATTCTTGGTGGAATCGAGGCAAGCCTCAGACGTATGGCACATTACGATTACTGGGAAAATAAGGTGAAGCACAGTATCCTCATAGATTCCGGCGCAGACCTGATTTCTTACGGAATGGGAGAGCATTCTATTATTGAGATTGCAGAGGCTCTTGACAGCGGAATCCCTGTCAGCGAAATTACCTATGTGGCAGGAACCGTCTATAAATGCAGGGATCTGTCCCGCACTTACGAGCCGATCATACTTCCTTCTTTTGATGAAGTACAGGCGGATAAGCAGGCTTATGCCAGAAGCTTTGCCATCCAGTATCAGAATACAGATCCTTTTACAGCAGGAACCATGGCCGAATTCTACGGAACAAAGGGTTACGTGATCCAGAATCCACCTGCATTACCTCTTACACAGGAGGAGATGGACGATGTATATGATCTTCCTTATGCGGGAAATTATCATCCCATGTATGAGAAAGACGGCGGAATTCCTGCATTAGAGGAAATTAAATTCAGCCTTACCAGCAACAGGGGATGTTTCGGAAGCTGCAGCTTCTGTGCATTAACTTTTCATCAGGGGAGAATCCTGCAGACCAGAAGTCATGAATCAATTCTGAAAGAAGCGGTCCACATGACCGAGGAGAAAGATTTCAAAGGATATATCCACGATGTAGGCGGACCTACAGCAGACTTTCGCCAGCCTTCCTGCCAGAAACAGCTGACCAGAGGCGTTTGCAAGAACCGTCATTGTCTGTTTCCGGAGCCATGTAAGAATCTGACCGCGGATCACAAAGATTACGTTTCTCTTCTTCGTAAGCTCCGGGATCTTCCAAAAGTAAAAAAAGTATTTGTCCGTTCCGGTGTGCGTTTCGATTATGTGTTGGCAGACCCGGACAAGACTTTTCTTAATGAACTTGCCAAATATCATGTAAGCGGACAGCTTCGTGTAGCTCCTGAGCATGTTTCCAATCAGGTGCTGAAATATATGGGCAAACCGTCCCACGAAGTGTATGAGAAGTTTTTGAAGGAATTTGACAAGGCAAATAAGAAGGCTGGCTTACAGCAGTTTGCCGTGCCATATTTTATGTCCTCCCATCCGGGATGTACCATGAAAGAAGCTGTGAAACTGGCAGAATATGTCCGTGATCTTGGCTTTACTCCGGAGCAGGTGCAGGACTTTTACCCAACACCTTCTACACTGTCTACCTGTATGTATTACACGGGGATCCATCCTCTTACAGGCGAAGAGGTTTATGTGCCGAAGAGCGCCCATGAAAAAGCCATTCAACGTGCACTTATGCAATATAAGAATCCGGTCAACAGAGAACTGGTTCTCGAAGGATTGAAAATTGCAGGGCGTATGGATCTGGTTGGGTATGGAGAAAAATGTCTGATCCGGCCTGTCAGAAAAGGGCATGGTGACAGCAAATATACAGAGAATGCCGGGCGTAACAGAGAATCAAAGCATGGTCCGGCACCAAAGAAAACCATCCGTAATCATCACACAAGAAAAAAGCAGAAATAGGAGTGTTTTCATGAAATTAATGCAGACAAACAAAGGAGAATTCGGATATCTGAAGCGTGAACGAAAGCGCAGGATTATAATTGCTGCCATTATGCTTGGTGTCCCCGTTTTTATTTTTATCAGTATGTGGATTTACCTAGGTACCAGAAATTCTATCTGGACTATCATTGCTCTGGTAGGATCTCTTCCAGGCTGTAAGGCTGTGGTAGATGTGATCATGGTCTATCTGGCAAAGCCTGTAGATCCGGTCCTGTACAAGAAGATCCATGCACATCAGGGTGATCTTGTCATGGCGTACGAGATGTATATGACTTTCTATGAAAAAAAATGCACCATAGATGCCATTGCAGTATGCGGAAATACCGTAGTCGGTTATACCAGTGATCCGAAGGCAGATACAAATTTTATGGCTGCAGAAGCCCAGAAGCTGGTTCGTAAAAATGGTTATAAAGTAGATGTAAAAATTCTTGGAGAGCTTCGCCCTTTCCTGGAACGGCTTGATTCTATGAATGTACACAAGGAATCCTTAGAAGAGGGGCTTCACTTTACACCAGATCCAAGATATCCGGATTTTACCAGAGATGAAATGGTGAAGCATGTGATCCTGAATTTGTGTATCTAAGGGGATATCCAGCATGAAAGAGTTTATTATTAATGAAAATGAAGCGGGACAGCGCTTTGACAAATATTTAGGAAAGCTTCTCCGTGAAGCTCCAAAAAGCTTTTTTTACAAAATGCTCCGCAAGAAAAATATTACCTTAAACGGCGGCAGGGCCACTGGAAATGAGAAGCTTTCCACTGGTGACCACGTAAAGCTTTTCCTTTCGGATGAGACTTTCGGGAAATTTGCAGGAGTACAGGAAACGGTAGCAAGAGCTCATCAGAAGCTTGATATTGTATACGAAGACGACAATATCCTTCTGATTAACAAACCTGTTGGAATGCTTTCCCAGCCTGCAGATGATAAGGAACCATCACTGGTAGAATATCTGACGGGGTATCTTCTGGAAAGCAGAGCGGTTACGGAGGCGTCTTTACATACCTTTCGCCCATCTGTCTGCAATCGTCTGGACCGCAATACCAGCGGACTTGTGGCTGCGGGGAAGTCCCTGGCAGGACTTCAGGAGCTTTCTTCATTGTTTCATGATCGAAGCCTTCACAAATTTTACCGCTGCCTGGTAAATGGTGTTATAAAAAATGAAAAATATGTCAAAGGATATTTGCATAAAGACGAAAAATGTAATAAAGTAACAGTACAGGAAACGGAAACATCCGGAGCACTTCCCATTGAGACCAGATACCGTCCCCTTGAAGATAACGGAACCGTTACCCTTCTTGAGGTGGAGCTGATCACCGGACGCACACATCAGATCAGGGCACACCTTGCAGGAACTGGTCATCCCCTTATTGGAGATTACAAGTACGGCAGGCGTACCTTAAACGATGAATACCGCAGAAAGTATGGTCTGAAATCGCAGCTGCTTCACGCACACAGGTTGGAAATTCCGGAAATTGAAGGGCGTCTTTCCTATCTGTCTGGCAAAGAGTTCACGGCCCCTTTGCCTTATCTGTTTCAAAAAATCCTGAAAGAAGAACACGTAGAGGAGAATAAATAATATGAAAATCTGGCATGAAGTATGGGACTATATAAAAATGATCATCATTGTAGTTGCTATAGTCCTGGTTATCAACAATGTAGTACTGATCAACGCAAAAATCCCTTCTCCATCCATGGAGAAGACTATTATGACCGGCGACCGTATCTTTGGATTCCGTCTTGCATATGGTATCAATCTGGATCTGTTTGGACATGAGATTTCCAAAAAAGTAAAGGATCCCGAGCGCTTTGACATTGTAATTTTCAAGTATCCGGATGATGAAAGCCAGCTTTTCATCAAACGTGTGATCGGACTTCCGGGAGAGACTGTTGAGATCAAAGACGGAAAGGTATACATCGACGGTTCTGAGACTGCTCTTGATGATTCCTTTATTCCAGAGAAAATGCAGGGAAGCTTCGGTCCATATACCGTTCCGGATAATTGCTATTTTATGCTGGGTGATAACCGAAATGATTCTAAGGATTCCCGCTTCTGGAAGAACACGTTCGTCCGCTTTGACCAGATCGTAGGGAAAGCAGTTGTAAGATATTATCCTTCCATCAAGCTTCTTGGCTACGAGGAACCGTAAGAATGGCGACATGGAACAGCAGAGGGCTCCGGGGTTCTACCCTGGAGGACCTTGTAAACCGAACAAACGAGCAGTACAGGGAGAAGGGACTTGCTCTGATACAGAAGATTCCCACTCCCATCACTCCGGTACGCATGGACAAAGAAAACCGTCACATTACTCTGGCATACTTTGACCAGCGAAGTACTGTTGACTATATAGGTGCAGTACAGGGAATTCCTGTCTGCTTTGATGCAAAGGAATGCAGCGCCCAGACGTTTCCTCTGGCAAATATTCATCCTCACCAGGTGAAATTTATGGAGGACTTTGAAAAACAGAATGGCGTGGCATTTTTTCTTATATTTTTCAGTCAGTTGAACTTATTTTATTATCTGCCTTTTCGGGAACTGTTGATATACTGGAGACGGATGGAAAAGGGCGGACGGAAAAGCTTCCGTAGGGAGGAACTGGATGAAAAGTATTACCTGCCGAAAAAGAGCGGATTTCTGGTTCCTTATTTAGAGGGATTAAAATTGGATCTGGAAACACGCGTGTTGCCATAACACACGCAACGTTACTGTTCACTCCGTTTACAGTAACACGCTTCGCGATGCACAGAAATCATGCTTTGCATGATTTCGCGCCGCAACTCTCGGGTTTTCTGTGAACTTTGTTCACAAAAAACATCTCGCGGAATGTTACCAGTGAACAGTAACCACGCAACACTTCGTCTTGACAATCTTGGAATATTCCACTATAATCAACATTGATTTTGCATTATCGTAGTAGTGTGATAAAGTGTTATGTAATTAACAAGCAAGAAACAACATGGAGGAAACATGATATGCAGAGAATTTTTCATACGCCGGAGGGTGTACGGGATATTTACAGTCAGGAATGCAGCCGAAAACAAAAGCTTCAGGAAAAGCTTCACCGTGTATTCCATCAGTATGGCTTTGAAGATATAGAAACTCCCACATTTGAATATTTTGAAGTGTTTAGTAAAGAAGTGGGAACCATTCCCTCCAGGGAGCTTTATAAATTTTTTGACAGAGAAGGCAATACCCTTGTTCTTCGACCTGACTTTACACCGTCTGTTTCCAGAGCCTGTGCCACCTATTTTAACCCTGAAAAAGAGGTAGTAAGTCTGTGTTATACAGGCAACACTTTTATCAATAATTCCAGCTTTCGCGGAAGATTGAAAGAGACAACCCAGATGGGCGTTGAGCGTATGGGCGATGATTCACCGGAAGCAGATGCAGAGATTCTGGCTATGACGGTAGAGTGTCTGCTTGCGACAGGACTTACCGAATTTCAGGTAAGCGTTGGGCAGGTTGATTATTATAAAGCGATTTTTGCCCAGACAGGCATGAGCCAGGAAGAGGAAGAAGAGCTTCGGGAGCTGATTTCCCAGAAAAACTATTTTGGTGTGGAAGAGCTTGTAAAGAATAAGAACATGGATAAATCCCTTGCAAGAGTTCTTTCCCAGCTTCCTCAGATGTTCGGATCGACAGAAGTTCTGGAAAAAGCAAAATCACTTACGGACAATCCACAGGCATTAAAGGCGGTTGCGCGTCTGGAAGAAATCTATGAGCTTCTGAAGGTTTACGGCTATGAGAAATACGTTACTTTTGATTTTGCAATGTTAAGCAAATATCATTACTATACCGGAATCATTTTCCAGGCTTATACCTATGGTACAGGAGAAGCGTTGATCAAGGGCGGACGCTACAATCAGCTGATGAAGCATTTCGGCAAGCCTGCTGCATCCATCGGGTTTGCCATTGTAGTAGATAACCTTCTGATGGCTCTTTCCAGACAGAAAATCGAAATGGAGGGAGAGGAGGGCGTTACGGTTATCACTTACCGCAAAGAAAACCGTATCCAGGCAATCCAGAAGGCCAAAGAGCTTCGCGCCCAGGGCAGAAATGTAGCCCTTCGCCCAGAGAAAGTAACTAAGGTTTGTGAGGTGGAATTATGAGATATCTGACTTTTGCCCTTACCAAGGGAAGACTTGCAGACAAAACCCTTGCCATGCTTGAGAAAATCGGGATCACCTGCGAAGAGATGAAAGATAAGGATTCCCGTAAACTGATTTTTGTAAATGAAGAATTAAAGCTTCGTTTTTTCCTTGCCAAAGGACCAGATGTACCTACATATGTAGAATATGGCGCAGCTGACATCGGAATTGTCGGAAAGGATACGATCCTGGAAGAAGGCCGTAAGCTTTACGAGGTAATGGATCTTGGATTTGGAGCCTGCCGCATGTGTGTTTGCGGACCTGAAAGTGCCAAACCCCTTCTGAATTCAAATCAGCTAATTCGTGTGGCAACCAAATATCCAAACATTGCCAAAGATTATTTCTATAATAAGAAGCATCAGACTGTGGAAATCATTAAGCTGAATGGTTCTATTGAGCTTGCACCTATTGTAGGTCTTTCTGAAGTGATCGTAGATATCGTTGAGACCGGAAGCACACTTCGCGAAAATGGACTGAAGGTGTTAGAAGAAGTTTGCCCTCTTTCAGCAAGAATGGTTGTGAATCAGGTAAGCATGAAAATGGAAAATGAAAGAATCAGTAAGCTGATTGAAGATTTACGAAAGGTAATCTGAAATTACTGTTTTTTTCTGGAATAAAATAAAATTGGAAGGATCGATCACAATGCGTACAGTAAGATTAACAAAAGAATCTACCAAAGATATCCTGGAAAATCTTTTAAAACGGAGCCCTAATAATTACGGCAAGTTCGAAGCAGCAGTAGCAGATATTCTTGCAAATGTAAAAGAAAAAGGGGATGAAGCTCTTTTTTCTTACACAAAAGAATTTGATAAAGTAGAGGTAACTCCGGAAACCATACGTGTAACCGAAGCGGAAATTGAAGAAGCCTATAAAGCAGTTGATGCATCCTTATTGGAAGTTATCCGCAAGGCACTTGTAAACATCCGCAGCTACCATGAGAAACAGCGTCAGAACAGTTGGTTTACCAGTACCGAAAATGGCACCATGCTTGGTCAGAAGGTAACACCATTAAATCGTGTAGGTGTTTATGTTCCAGGCGGAAAAGCAGTTTATCCTTCTTCTGTATTAATGAATATTGTGCCGGCAAAAGTGGCAGGAGTACCTCACATCGTTATGACCACACCTCCTGGGAAAGACGGTAAAGTAAATCCATCCACTCTGGTTGCTGCCAAAGAAGCAGGCGCTGATGAGATCTATAAAGTTGGTGGTGCACAGGCAATCGGAGCACTTGCTTATGGTACTGCAAGCATCCCAAAGGTAGACAAGATCGTAGGACCTGGCAACATTTTTGTAGCCCTTGCAAAAAAGGCTGTTTATGGACATGTGAGCATTGATTCCATCGCTGGTCCAAGTGAGATCCTTGTCCTTGCAGATGAAACTGCAAATGCACACTATGTAGCAGCAGATCTTCTTTCTCAGGCAGAACACGATGAGATGGCTTCTGCAATCCTCATTACTACCAGTACAGAACTGGCACAGAATGTAGAGAAAGAGATTGAAGGCTATCTGAAGGTTCTTTCCAGAAAAGAGATCATCGAAAAATCTCTGGAGAATTTTGGATATATCCTTATTGCAGAAGATATGGATGAAGCAATTGAAGCAGCGAATGAGATTGCTTCGGAACATATGGAAATTGTCACTAAGAACGCTTTTGAGGTAATGATGAAGGTACGAAATGCAGGCGCTATTTTCATTGGAGAGTACAGTTCTGAACCTCTTGGTGATTATTTCGCGGGACCGAACCACGTTCTTCCTACCAACGGAACAGCCAAGTTCTTCTCTGCACTTTCCGTTGACGATTTTATTAAGAAATCCAGTATTGTATATTATTCCAGGACTGCATTACAGGAAATCCACAAGGACATCATCCAGTTTGCATCCTCAGAGCAGCTAACTGCACACGCCAACTCCATTGCAGTCCGCTTTGAAGAGGAAGATAAAAAGGAGCAGTCATGACAAGAGAAGCTACTGTTGAACGAAATACAAAGGAAACTAAAATTGCCATAAAGCTGAATCTGGACGGAACCGGAAAAAGCAGTCTGGATACAGGTGTGGGATTTTTCGATCACATGTTAGATGGCTTTACCCGCCACGGACTTTTTGATCTGGATATAAAGGTGAAGGGTGATCTTCAGGTTGACGATCATCATACCATTGAGGATACGGGAATTGTTCTTGGCACAGCTATTAAAGAAGCGGTTGGAGACAAGAAAGGAATCAGGCGTTACGGAAGCTGCATCCTTCCAATGGATGAGTGTCTTGTGCTTTGCGCCATTGATCTCGGGGGACGCCCGTATCTTTCCTTCGAAGGTACGTTTACCAGTGAAAAAATTGGAGATATGTCCACAGAAATGGTGAAGGAATTCTTTTACGCCATTTCTTATGCGGCAGCCATGAATCTTCACATTAAGGTTCTAACACCGGGAAATAATCACCATATGGCAGAAGCCATGTTCAAAAGCTTTGCAAAGGCGCTGGATATGGCGGTAGCTTATGATCCTCGTATTACAGATGTGCTTTCTACGAAGGGAAGTCTCTAAAGGCAGAACAAACAGAATTACAATTAAGACGATATGATATATGCCACTTGTTTTCATTTTTTTTGAATTGAGCATGAAAGCAGGTGGCATAATTGCAGAAGAATTTTTCATAAAGGAGTATTAAAAATATGGAACAGAACCAATTAAAGTCCAAAATGTCCTGGTCAGATTTCAAATTAAACAGTGACGGCATGGTTCCGGTTATTGTGCAGGATTACAAAACAGACGAAGTTCTTATGCTTGCGTACATGAACGAGAAAGCATACCTTACCACTCTGAAGCTGGGAAAAATGACTTACTGGAGCCGCAGCCGCAACGAGCTCTGGACCAAAGGACTAACCTCCGGTCATGTTCAGTATGTGAAATCATTGACTATAGACTGTGATAATGATACAATTCTGGCAAAAGTAGAGCAGGTAGGGGCTGCATGCCATACCGGAAACCGGACATGCTTTTTTACCCCATTGCTCTAAAGCCTGTTTGAAAAATCATTCCTGCAATCTGCACGCCCCACTTTGCGATATATTTTGCAGAAAGCCTTTTTCAAACACGCTCTAAAAAAGACTGCAAAAGGTAAAATTATTACATGAAAAAACAAATGAAAAACGGTGTGATCAAAGTTTTGTTCCTGGTTCTGATTCTGGTAGGCGCGTATGGGCTGTGGTGTCATTTTCTTACAGATAATGTAATCTGGAAGAAGCTTAAAATAAACGGTATAGCCATTCAGGGAATGACCAAAGAGGAAGCCATTGACGCAATTTCAAAAGATTTTCAGGAAAAATATGAGAACACACAGATGACTATTACCCTGAACGGAAAGAACTTCAAGGTGTCTATCTATCCTGTTCTCGGCCTTAATGTAAAGTCAATTGTAGAAAGTGCCTATGCTCTTGGGCATAGTGCCTGGTTTACTCATGGAACCGACCGCATCGAACTGATGAACAGCAAGACAAAGGAAGAAGTCACCCTTATGCCGGAAGCCAGAAATAAAGACGAACTGGACAAGATTCTGGATGAGGCCGAAATTTCAAAGGGATCCACCACAATACAGACTTCCTGTGAACTTACAGATACAGAGCTGGTTATCACTAAGGGAAAAACCGGAATCGGTCCGGATATGGATGCATTGAAAGAAGCGATTCTAAAAGCAATTTCCATAGAAGATTATGAAGCTGTTATCGAATGTCCTACTATGAAGACACCGCCAGAGGAACTGGATCTGGAAGCCTATTATGAAAAAGTACATACAGATGCCACAGATGCTTCTCTGGGGGAAAATAATGAAATTATTCCGGCAGTTACCGGAATTTCATTTGATGTGAGGTCAGCTGCAAAGAAGCTGGAAAAAGCAAAAGAAGGGGCAAAGATTACCATCCCCCTTGAAATAACCCTGCCCGAAGTTTCTACAGAAGAGATAGAAGCCCTTCCTTATCTGAATCTTCTTGGTACTTATACTACATATGGCGGCGGTACCGAAAACCGTGTTGCCAATTTGAAGCTTGCCGTGGAAGCCTGTGATGGAGTGGAACTTCAGCCAGGACAGATTTTTTCCTACAACGATACTTTAGGTCCACGTACTGAGGAACGAGGGTACAGGGAAGCAACTGTAATTGTAGGAGGCGAACATGCCCAGGATATCGGAGGCGGAATCTGCCAGATTTCCACTACGTTGTTTATGGCATGCCTGCAGTCTGATCTGACCATTGTTGAGCGTCATAATCACGCTGCCCGAATTGATTATGTTGAGGATGGTCTGGACGCAGCAGTGGTGTGGGGAGGTCAGGATTTCCGTTTTCAGAATAATACTGCTTATCCAATTAAAATTGAAGCCTCTTACGATGAAAAAGAGGAAGCCGTAACGGTATCCATTTACGGAACCAAAACTGACAATAATACGGTAGAGATTACTACAGAGCATTCCGATCCAAACACCTGTAAAACCTACCGCAGTGTCTACGATGAGAATGGAACACTGCTCCGCACAGATGAAGTCGGGTACAGTAAATACAAGCAATAACCCTATAAATCTATTGATTTCGACATAACGGTCTGCTATAATGAGGTGAATTGAATAAATCCGTTTTCAGTGCCAGACATATCTGTCTGCTACAGCGTGCAGATTGTGGGAATATTTTTTCAACACGCTCTAAGAGGGAATCAGGTGAAAGTCCTGAACGATCCGGTCACTGTAAACAGGGAGTAGAATCCAGTGAAACCATTGGTATATTGCTGAGAAGGATGGATTCTGTGTTGATCTGTAAGTCAGGAAACCTGCTGAATTCGTTTAATGAAAGCTTCCGAAGAAAGTACTTCATTCTTATTAATATATTTGATAATACAATATATTGAATTTTTAGTGCCTGTTTTCTCAGAGGAAGCAGGCATTTTTTTGAAATAATCCTGTCAGGATTGCCCATTGTACAAACAGGCTCCAGAAGCAATTGGGATTTATTCAGATTATAAAATAATAGGAAGAATCGAGGAAAAAGAAATGAAAAGAAATTCAAAACGCTTTCTTGCACTGTTCCTTTCCGTCGCGATGACGGTCACTCCTGCTGTACTTACACAGGCAGAAAATGAGGATGCAAACGTACAGGTTTCTGTTACACCAACTCCAGAAACAGAGGCGGAGAAGACTGCTGTTGCTGCTGAGACTCCTGTGCAGGAGAACGCAACAGCTGAGGAAGAAAACACTGACACTACAGTAACTCCGGCAGCAGTGGATGCCTCTGCTGTGAAAGAGACACCTGCTGCTACAGAAACACCTGCCTCTGAGACCACTCCTGAGGTTACTGCATCACCTGCTGAAGAAAGCAAAAATGAAGAAGCAGAAACTCCACAGCCTACAGCTGCACCAGAGCCAACTGCTACTCCAGAGCCAACTGCAACCCCGGAGCCAACTGCCACTCCACAACCAACTGCAGCTCCAACCCAGGCACCATCTCAGAATGAAATTACAGACGCCGGAATCAAGCTTGAAAAAGAAAACGGTAATGAATTTGCAATGTTCGTAATCACCGGTTCCACAATAAAGGTTTCTGCGGACAAATATATAGTCACACTTTCTACTGCAAAACAGAATTATGACATGATCTATCTTGGCAGTTTCAATGACTCCGATAAAGAAGCAAATGCCATCAAAGGAGTTGAAAACAGTGCAGGAGGCTATACCTACACTTTTGAAGTTACTGCAAGCAAGGAAGCTCAGACAATAGCAGTCGTTCCTCATTCCAAGAAGAGCCAGAACTGGTACAAGGGTATATTGACGATTACCGTACCGGCAGTTCCAGGATATGGAGAGGCTGTTCCAACACCGGAACCAACTGTTTCTCCGGCGCCTACCGGAGCACCAGTTGAGACTCCGGCACCAACTGAAACTCCAGTGCCAAGCACAACTCCGGAAGCAACCACCACCCCAGAGCCAACAGCAACCCCTGCTCCAGGCAGCTGTGCAAGCGGAATTTATAATATTACAGTAAACTCCAGTTCATCTATGTTCCGTGTAATTGACTGTGTCCTTACTTCCAAAAACGGAAAAATGACAGCTGTTCTTACTTTAAGCGGAACTGGTTACGACTATCTATGTCTGGGAACAAAAGAAGAAGCTGCCGCAGCAGATTCCTCCACCTGGGTTCCATATGTGGCAGACGCAAATGGCAAATATACATATGAGATTCCTGTTGAAGCCCTGGACAATGGAATTGCAGTTGCTGCTTTTTCCCACAAAAACCAGATCTGGTATGACAGGATCCTGACTTTCCAGTCCAGCACTTTGAATAAGATAGGTGACGTACAGGATGATCCGCAGCCAGACACTGCTCCTGACACAACAATCACAGCAACTCCTGCACCCACTGCAAAACCAAATAAAAAACCGACAGCAACCCCTACACCAACAGCAACTCCAAAGCCAGACAAGAAACCGGAAGAGGAATCCAAATACGAATCTGACTTAAGCGGCGGAACAGTATCTGTAAACAGTTCTACTACATTAGCAGATGGAACCTATACTCCTGACAGCTTCTCCTGGTCTGGTGGTTCTGGAAAGGTCAGCATTTCCTGTAACAAAGTTACGGTAACAAATGGTCAGGCATATGCGACTATTGTATTCAGCAGTGAATATTACGGTTATGTAAAAGCCAATGGAAATAAATACTACGGTGCATGCGGCGGCGGAACTTCTACTTTCACAATTCCGGTAGCACTGAACCAGAATAATACGATCATTGGTATGACAACCAGAATGTCCCAGCCTCATGAAATCACTTACACCATTTATATCGCTTTAAAGGGTGCAAACGATCCGAAGAAAACAGACAAGGATAACCCGGCAGATGACAACAGCATGCTTTCCACAGGAAACAAGAAGCTGGATGATTCTGCACCAGAGATCACAGGTCTTGAGTATAAAGACGAAACTACTCTTGAGCATGCAAAATACTTTAAGCTTTATCACTACGCAAAGGGCATTACCCTTCTTGAAGTAGATATGACAACAGATACTGCAAGAAAACCGGAAACTGTTGATTCCGGAAAAGAAAATGCAAAAACAGAAGCTGCTGATTCCCAGGAACTTACAGGTACAGAAAAGCTCTACATGGGCAATGTTGTAAAATACCTGATCGTACCTGAGGGTGCTGTTATCCCTGCAGGACTTGATAAAGATGTAATCGTGATCAACCAGCTGGTAGAATCTGCTTATGTGGCTTCCACAGATGCTCTTAACATTTTGGATAAGCTTGATCTTACAGACAAAGTTACTGCTCTTGGAATGGAAAAAGAGGACTGTACGGTAGACAGCCTTACAGCTGCTCTGGAAGATGGTTCCGTAACTTTTGCAGGAAAAGATGAAGATACAGATTACAAAGCTCTTGTAAAGAGTCAGTGCGGTATTTCTATCCTTTCTTCTGATATTCTCCCGACAAAGGAAGCAGACACAGAAGCAAAAGAAAACCTTCTGAAAGATTCCGCAGAGAAATATTCCACTCTGAAAATCCCGTTTATCGTGGACCGTTCTGCAGATGAAAAGGATGACAATGCAAAAGCTGAGTGGGAAAAAGCTTACGAAGCAATTTTTGTAACTGATGAGGAAGAATAAATTATTATTCTTCACCATATGCACAGTAGCAAGAATAATCAGCAGGAGAAAATAAAAATGTATGACAAAAAGCTGAAATATAAAATTTTAAGTATTTTTGCAGCAACAGTTATGACATTTACTGCCATTACTCCGGTATGGGCAGAAGAGGAGAACCTGGAAGCAGATGCTTCCGGGGAGACTTCTTTTGACACATCAGAAAAAAATGCTGCACCTGAAATTGCAGGTCTGACCTATGAATCCGCCATGGATCTGTCTTTTGCAGAATGCTTTGATGTGTATTATTATAATGACGGTTACAAACTTCTGGACATCCATGATGATGCCAGATATCTGATCGTCCCAGAGGGCAAAGAGGCACCCGATGATCTGGATCCTGAAATCCAGATCCTTCAGCAGCCACTTGACACCATCTACATGGCAGCCACTTCCCCAATGGCATTGTTCGATGCAATCGGAAGTGTAGACTCCATCAAGCTGTCAGGTCTCGATGCTTCCGGCTGGTATATCCAATCAGCAGCTGATGCTATCAATAACGGCGAAATGACTTTTGCGGGAAAATACGATGAACCGGATTACGAACTTCTGGTAGGTGACGACTGTGATCTTGCAATAGAGTCTACCATGATCCTTCATGCACCGAAGGTACAGGAGATGATCGAAACTCTTGGAATTCCTGTTTTCACCGACCGCTCCAGCTATGAGAGCCAGCCCCTTGGACGTACAGAGTGGATCAAGCTTTATGGCGCAATGATGAACAAAGAAGAGGAGGCAAAGACCTTTTTTGACCAGCAGGCACAGGTTATTGAGAAGCTAAAGGACTTTACAAATACGGAAAAAACAGTTGCGTTTTTCTACATCAATACCAGCGGTTCTCCTGTAGTACGTAATCCTAAAGATTATATTTCCAGTATGATCGAGATTGCCGGTGGAAGAAATGTATTCGCAGATCTTCAGGATGACAGTGGAAAAACTTCCGTTGCCATTACCATGGAGGAATTCTATAATACTGCGGCAGATGCAGATTATCTGATCTACAACTCCAGTATTGATGCGTCTGTAAAAAGCATAGACGATCTTCTTGCAAAAGAAAGTCTGATGGCTGATTTTAAAGCCGTAAAAGAGGGAAATGTCTGGGTAACTGATGATTCCATGTACCAGCATACAGATACAATTGGTGAACTGATCACAGATCTGAACCTGATGCTTACCGGCGGAAGTGAAGAGGATATGACTTTTCTTCATAAGCTGAGCTGACAGCAGGTTCTGTTGTAAATGAAACAAAAATGGAGAAAAATAAAATGAGCAATCAATCCGCTGGAACCAGCTTCCACATGGAAAATTTTAAGAGACGATCTCGTTATGCTATGGTTTTCATTCTGCTGATCCTGGCTTTTGGCCTGATCACAGTTTTGAATATCAACACAGGAAATGTTCATATTTCTCTGTCTGAGATTATAGATATCCTGCTGAAAAAAGCCACAGATACAAAAGAATACAGCATCATCTGGAAAATCCGTCTTCCCAGGATCCTGATGGCTGCCATTCTTGGAGGTGCCTTATCCCTATCTGGTTTTCTTCTCCAGACCTTTTTTGAAAATCCCATTGCAGGACCTTTTGTTCTGGGAATTTCTTCCGGTGCGAAAATGGTAGTAGCTCTTACCATGATTTATTATCTTGGCAGAGCCGTAAACGTAACTTCTTACACTCTGATCATTGCAGCTTTTATTGGTTCCCTGATTTCCATAGGTTTTATTCTTCTGATTTCAAAAAGGATCAAGCACATGGCCACCCTTCTGGTTGCCGGAATCATGATTGGCTATATC
>NZ_JBCPGE010000002.1:182987-193402 GCF_040914025.1 Ruminococcus sp. RTP21484sp1_RTP21281st1_A8_RTP21281_210402 | reverse complement strand
TTTTTCTTTATTTTAACATGAAAAAGGGTAAACGAATATATGTTTTGTGCAACTTTTATTTTTCAAACACGCTCTAGTTCTCTTTAAATTTTCTCTGCATTTCTTCTGGCAAATATTTTGCCAATTCCTCCACTAACTCGTGCACCTTTGTTCCTGGTGCTATTTCCGCCGGTGTTTTTCCCTCTCCATTTTTTATAATCCGCCTCGCATATCGAATTGCTAATTTCGGACTACCACCATTCATCAGCGTTTCAAATATGTTATCCATATTCTTCTCATATTTTCCAATTCCTAGTTCTCGAAATTTTTCATTCAGAAATTTCTTATACTCAGACCTATGATTATTTGAGGTATAATATGCGAAATGCAGCATAAACCAAAATTCAATACACTCATTACTCCATGCTGCATGATACTGAAGTTCTGGATTCTTTTGGTTCAACATATTTGCCCGCTGGACCACTCCATTAACATCGCAGGACGGGAAACTGTCTTTATCATAAACACACCATATCTGCCCTTTCGTAATCTTATTCTCACGTACATACTCTTCAGCCTTTCCAATCACACGCATCGTCTCAGCCTGACAGCCTTCAATTTCGATCAAAACCATATCACGATAAATAGGATTATCTTCGATATATCGTTTGAATCCTTGAAAATAGTTGGGTTCCGTTGCTTGTCCTTCGCAGAAAATATAGTAGCGAAATTCTTTCTTTTCCAGATATTCCTGCCGACGTTTCTTCTTCCAGTTATTCTTCTCTTTCCCTTCTCTTTTAGCCATTCACCCTCCCCCAATCTATTATTCTTTTGAGATACGGATCTGCACCATATTTTCCTTCCAGATACTGCTTATCAAACTTGGCATCTTTACGAACAGATTCACCTTTCTTATTTTTAAACTCTACAAGAGAATATAACTTTGAGTTCTGACATTTTCCCTTGGCTACAAACCAGATTTCATCTCTCCTGAACACTTCGCTGTTCATAGTAGATAAATCATGTGATGTAAAAATAAGCTGTGCACCTTTTTTATTCTTTTTCATATTGCCAAACATCATAATAAGGTATTTAAGTAATACCGGGTGTATCTTTGCATCCAACTCATCTATTACAAGAGTTGTCCCTCTTAGCAGACTTTTTGCAATAAACGGAAGCAAGCCAAATAATTTTCTTGTTCCACTGGATTCGTCAAATAAATTCAGCTCTGCTTCAAACTCATCTACTACGTGTTTTGTGAACACTTCAATCTGATCCTTTTCTTTTTCTTCTACACGAAAATCTACAATGTCCAAATCCATCTCCTGGATCATCTGAAGCATTAAGCTTTTTACCTCCTCTGACTTTGAAACAGCCATTCGTAATTCCTGTATAGGGTTTCCATAATTCAAAAAATCAATTTCTTCATCGAACCATCCAAGTACATCCTGTACCACCTCATTTTTCCTATAAGTAATTCCAAGATACGATAACAATGGTAATGTATCAGATAACTCATCACTGGTTTTTAATTTTGTAAAAGCACCTTTCAAAATAATTTCATTTTTATTGCGTTCAAAAAGTGCAGATTTCCTCCCAGTTTCCAGTTTTATGCGGTCTAGCCTTTCGTACTCAATCACTTCTTTTTTAACAATCAATTCATAACGATACTCTGTCAGTGCCGTTCTGAAGAACAGCTCAAATTCTGTCGGTTCATTTCTTGTCGCTTCGTCAAAAGCAAATGGCTCTATCACGACCTTTTTCATTTTCATTGCAGTCTCTTCGCTATTACTTGTGGCATATAATGGCCTTAATACTTTTGTAACCAGGCTATGGAGTGCTTCAAGAACGTTGGTTTTTCCTCCACCATTTGGTCCATATACAGCAGATACCGGTAAATATAATTCCCCATCTGTATCTTTTATAATCCGATCTTCATGCTCAGAAATGGCGGCAGCCTGCATATCAAATGTTACCTCATCCCGTATACTCTTAAAATTTTTCACTGTAAATTGGCATAACATTTTATTTACCTCCATTCGTCTAAACTTTTTATCTGTACCTTTATTATATCCAGTTTTTTGCTTTTCGCAATGATTTATGAGGTAAAATCTCATATTTATCGTTATAATTTTCATTTCTGCAATTTTCGACAAATTTTTACACTTTATACCATATATAAATTCCACAACAATATACAAAAACCGCCGCCAGATTTCTCCGGCGGCGGAAAGCTTTTCACGATTCAATATCAATATACTCAACTGCTATATGTTGGTTCCGTTACGTTTTGTGTCACTCTTCCTTAAACCTCTCCCCATCCAACTCTCTAATAACCTTCGCCGGGTTTCCGGCGACGACGGTGTTGGGGGCGACGTCTTTGGTTGCTACGCTGGCGGCGCCTACGATGGCGTTTTCGCCGATGGTGACCCCTGGAAGGATGGTAACTCCGGCGCCGTTCCAGGCGTTTTTGCAGATGCGCACATCCTTCACTGTGAGGACATCACGCTCATAAAAATCATGATTGTTGGTAAGAATTGATGTATTCAAAGCAATACGCACATTATCTTCTATATAAATATTCCCAGCTGACATACATTTGCAATACGGCATGATGACTACATTCTTACCTATATGAATATCCGCAGCTAGATTCGCATAAAAAGGCGCCACCACCTTGCTTTTCTCCCAGAAGCCTCCTGTAAACAGCTCTTTCATCAGCTCCTGATATTCCACTGATAAAGGGTCCGCTGCATTAAATCTGTGCAAAATCCCTGTAGTACGTTTTCCTTCTTTAGAGCGCTCCGGATTGGGAATCCGCAAGTCTACCCGTCTTTCTTCCATAATAATCTCCATTCCGCCGCCTTCGGTTGGCGGCACAAATAGTAATGAAAGTGTTCCAACTCTCTACACTGTGCTGTAAAATAGTTTGCAAGAAGCTACACTACAAAGCACGGGAGGAGGAGTTGTAATAACTTTCTTCGTTTTAGACAGCATAATAATCAGTGTAAGTTCTGCCTTTTCAAGCACAAATAAGTGGCATCATGAATCCGTACACTAAGAATTGTTTAAGCACCTTAGTTTAATTGTGTGGCAGTTCAGTCAATGGCTTCTTATCATTCACGAAAGGAGTCTGACTATGAAAGTTACTTATCAAACCTGTTGTGGTGTCGATGTTCACAAATCTTTTCTCGTTGCCACAATTGTAAAAACCACTGGTGGCATTGAGCCTTCTTACCAAAAGAAGCGCTTTTCCACCTTTAACAGTTCAATTCTTGAATTCAAGCAATGGCTTCTCGACAATGATTGCCATGATGTCTGTATGGAATCCACAGGTAAATACTGGGTTCCTGTCTTTAATCTTCTGGAAGATGAGATCAATGTTGTCATTGCCAATCCCAAGTGGGTAAAGGCTGTGAAAGGCAACAAAGATGATACCAAAGATTCTAAATGGATTGGGGATTTATTCCGTCTCGGACTTGTCAAAGGCAGCTATATCCCTTGTAAGATAGTCCGTATTCTCAGGGAATACACTCGCTATCGTTACAAGCTTGTTTCCTGCCGTTCAAGTGAAAAGAATCGATATCAGAATACTCTTACTGTCTGTAATGTTGCATTAGATTCTGTTGTTTCCGATATCTTTGGGAAGTCATCCATGTCCATTATCGACTATCTGCTTGAACAATCGGGTACATCCATTAACCACGAAGAAATCGCATCCAAGCTTCTTCGGAGCCTCAAATCCAAAGAAGATGCTGTTATAGAATCCGTCGAAGGATATCAAATGACTGATGCCCCAAAATATCGTGTGCGCCTCGTCCGCGCACATATGGATTATATCACAGCAGAAATCAACGATGTTGATAAAATGATAGAAAATATGATTTTTTCTAATCCTGATTTTGAAAATGCTGTCCAGTTTCTCTGTACCATTCCGAGTGTCAAACGTGATAGTGCAATCACTATCATCTCCGAAATCGGTACTGATATGTCTCAGTTCGGGGGTTCCAAACGTTTATGTTGCTGGGCTGGTCTTACACCAGGCAGCAATGAATCTGCTGGTAAGAAGAAATCTGTTCGGATTACACGTGCCGGTGTCTACCTCAAACCTGCATTAGTACAGTGTGCTCATGCAGCCGTAAAATCTGATAAATCTCCTTACTACAAAAAGAAATATGAATCACTTGTTAAACGTCGTGGCAAGAAAAGAGCCATTATCGCTATTGCCCGTATGATTCTTACTGCCATCTACCAGATGCTGTCTACTGGTGAGCAGTGGAATCCGAGCGATCTTTACAAAATCGATATGCCTGTAGCTCTTGTTGAAAAACAAAAGGCAAAAGCTATCAAGCAAGCCAAGAAACTATTGCAACGGGAGGGAATACTTCCTCCTGATGAACCATTAGCTTCTTAATCTAATTCACTATATCTATAACACTCTAAAAAGTTGCCTGATTTAGACAGCTTAGTAAAGTGCACCCATTTATGGCTGTCCTCTACTTTCTTTCACACTAATCTCCTCCTGAAAACTTACTGTTTTATTTTGTTACCATAAATAATACATCAAATATCCTTTACCTGTATAGAGCTCCACCATAAAAAAACAGCTGGAAACCGAAGATTTTTCTACATCTTTGGATTTCCAGCCATTTCTATTTTTTCATTAACCCCTTATTCCGTTACCTGAATAATCGTCTTCAGAACTTCGCTTCTGTGCTCAAACGCATATTCAAAAGCTTCCTGGCTCTTCTCAAACGGGAACATTGCAGGTTCAATGTGTTTCAGGTCAATCTTTCCGGTTCTTACAGCCTCGATGGCGATCGGGTAGATGTTGCGGTAACGCCATACGCTTCGGATGTCAACTTCCTTGCGGGCAAGCTCGCCGAATACAAATGGAATCTCGCCGCTGGCATTTCCTACGTTTACGATCACACCGGCTGTCTTAACGTATTTCCAGGTAGATGCAAGTGTTACCGGGCTTCCGGCTGTCTCGAATACGATGTCACAACCCTCGCCGTCTGTATATTCCATTACCTTCTCCACAGCATCTTCATTCTTTACGTTGATGGCATAATCTGCGCCGTGCTGCAGTGCAAGTGCCAGTCTGTTCTCAAGCGCATCAGAAACGATGATCTTGCTTACGCCCATAGCCTTGCAGGCAAGCATTGTCATATATCCGATGGTTCCAACACCGATGATCAGCGCTGTTTTTCCAAGCTCTGCGCCACCTCGTCCTGCAGCGTGCATACCCACGGATAATGGCTCCAGCATAGTTCCTTCCATAGTAGATACGTTATCCGGAAGCTTGAAGCACCACTCAGCCGGGTATGCGAAATAATTTCTTAAAGCACCGTTTGTAGGCGGTTTCGCTGCTGCCAGGAAATGTACATCCGGGCAAAGATTGTATTTTCCAGATTTGCAGTACTGGCATTTTCCGCAAGGAACACCAGGCTCCAGGGCAACTCTGTCCCCAACCTTCAAGGTTGTAACATCTTTTCCAACTTCGATAACGGTACCAGCACTCTCATGTCCCAGAATGAAATCCGGCGGAGCCTTTCTTGTTCCGATGGCTCCATTCTGGAAAAAGTGCATATCAGAACCACAGATTCCACAATATTCAATTTTTACAACTACCTGATCTGCTGCTGCAACAGGCATTTCCAGCTCTGTTCTCTCTAGACGCTTTACAGAGCACATTTTCATTGCATAGTTTTTCATATCATATAACCTCTGATTAATTTGCAAAGATCATCATATCCGGCAATAAATGTGGTAAGGGTATCTCTGAATCCACCATAGGTAACGAATTCTTCCGGTTTCATTCCATTCTCCTCGAAGGATTTATGGAACTCCTCGATCTTGTTCAGCTCGTTCATGTATACTTCCGGAACCTGATCAGCCATACGGTCTTTTACTTCTACGTCACAAGAGTTCAAACGTTTGTGCCAGGAGTAGTTGATTGTCTGAGCAAGGTCACCGCCAAGGATCTCACACCAGTGGTAAACATTTCTGTTTGCTGCGCTAAGCAGTCTTGTTGTATATCCTCTCTCTTTGTAAATACGGTATGCTTCTTTGATAACTGCAACACCGCTCCACTCAAGAACTTCCGGAAGAACAACCTGTCCGGTCTTTGTTGTGTTCTTCTTTAACCAGTCATCGGTACGTCCGATCATGATGGTGCAGATCGGAGCCATCTGGCTGTTGTCAAGGCCTTCTGCCTCACGGCGTTTCAGACCTCTCTCTACTGCTTCTGCTACTGCTACTGCCTGTGCTACTGTAAAGGAAACAGTTGCATTAATGCTTATTCCACGGTAAGTAGCCTCTTCCATAGCCTCAACACCTGCTGCGGAAGCCGGGATCTTAACCTGCATATTTGGTGCAAGGCTATTGATCTTAACTGCCTGCTCAACCATTTTATCTTTATTTCTGTAATATTTTGCGTTTACCTGAAGGGAAAGGCGGCCTTTTTTGCCTTTGTTTGCCTCGAAAACAGGAAGGAGTTTTTTGGAACGGAGTGCACCGATCTCATAGATCAGTTCCCATGCGATATCTTCCTCAGAAGCATCCTTCATTTCCACTACCATCTCTTTGATTCGTTTTTCCCAGATGTTCAGCTCGTTTTTGATAACGTTTCCAACGATAATCGGGTTACTGGTAGCGCCTACGATTCCTCTTTTTAAACCATATTCCAGCTCTTCTTCTCCACAGGAATCCATCCAGATATCAGTCTGTGGGAACTCTACTGCTGCCTGATGAAGTTTTCCTAAATATTCCATTCTCGTTTCCTCCTTATTCTGTTGCTGTGCTGTCCCATGCTTCACGGAAAATACCTAAGCCGTGAGTGGTAAATGGGTGCTCAAAGCTTGCTTCATATACTGCAAGTCCACAGGTTACGATATCAATACCAGCCTCTGCCAGTTCGCTGATCTGTCTTCCGTTACGAACTGCTGCTGCAATGATCTCTGTCTTGTATCCATAGTTCTTGTAAATCTTAGCGATCTCTTTCAGATATGCGGAGCTGTCACCGCTGTTCTCTTTCCAGCCAACGAATGGGGAAACAAATTTTGCACCAAGCTTTGCTGCCGGGATAGCCTGAGATGGGGAGAATACTAAAGTAACGTTTGTACGAACCCCTTCTTTCTCCAGTCTTCTTGCTGCGATCAGACCCTCTTTGCAGCATGGAATCTTAATGCAGTAGTTTGGGCTGTAGGAAGCAACTTCTTTTGCTGCTGCCACAATGTCATCTGCCTTGTCAAGATGTGGATTGATCTCGAAGGATACCGGGAAATCCTTTCCCTCAAGTCCTGCATCTTTCAGCCACTGTGCAATCTCTTTTACACAGGTCATAAATGGCTTTCCGCTTAATTTGATGTGTTTCGGGTTTGTGGTTACTCCATCGATTCCATAGTTCTCGTATGCATATTTAATCTCGTCTAATTTTGCACTGTCCAGAAAATACTTCATAATGATAATCCTCCTTAACCGTAAATCTGCTCTTCGATTTCTTTTACTTTTTTCTCTGCGTTTCTAAGGTTATTTGCTCTCCACTCTTCCAGGTTCTGTGTGAACTCTGTGTTCAAAAATGTATCTGCGATCTGGCATCCCACAACTTCGCCTGTGATCCAACCACCCATTGTAAGAATGTTGGCATTATTGATTGCTCTTGATTTCTCTGCTGCGTATGTATTCTCGCAAACTGCAGCGTATACACCTTTGTGTTTGTTTGCCACGATGGACATTCCCATTCCGGTTCCGCAGATGAGGATTCCTTTTTCAAATTCTCCGCCTCCTACTCTTGGAGCCACGTTCTCAGCTGCTTCGTAATAGAACATTGCATTCTCTTCGCTCTGAGAGCCTGCATCTGTTACCTCGTATCCAGCTTCCACAAGATGAGCCTTTACAGCCTCTTTTAACTGGAATCCGGATTTGTCTGAACCAATGATAATCTTCTTCATATTCTTACCTCTTTTTCATTGCAATGGCTGCTTTCGCCGCTGCTATAATATCTTTTGCTGTAAGTCCGTATTTCTCTTTCAGATATGGAGTAAGTCCAACCTCTCCGAAGTGGTCCATAACGCCAACCTTCTTTACAGGTACCGGATCCTTCTCTACCAGAAGCTCTGCAACTGCGCTTCCAAGTCCACCGATTACGGAATGGTTTTCTGCTGTTACTGCACAGCCTGTCTTTGCAACACTTGCAAGGACCATCTCCTCATCAAGAGGTTTCACTGTATGGATATTGATAAGCTCTGCATGAATGCCCTCTTTTTCAAGCTCTTCCACTGCTTCCACAGCATCTGCTACCATGATTCCTGTAGCGAAGATACTTACGTCACTGCCCTCACGCATCAGCTTGCCTTTTCCCAGCTCAAAGGTTTCCCCATCTTCAAAAACCTTCACTGCATTTCTTCTTAAAAGTCGGATATATACAGGTCCGTAGTGGTCTACGATCTGTGGGAAGATTGCTTTTAACTGTGCGCTGTCAACTGGCTCGTAAACAATCATTCCAGGAATATTTCTCATAATGGAAACATCTTCCATGCTCATGTGGGTTCCGCCGTTGTACTCTGCTGTTACACCAGGGTCGCTTCCCATCATCTTTACGTTCAGTCCTGCATAAGCAACGGACAGGGTAACCTGGTCGCAAACTCGTCTGGTGGCAAAAGCTGTGAATGTATGGGTGAATGGAATTTTGCCCATTGCTGACATACCAGCTGCTGTTCCGATCATGTTTGCTTCCTGGATTCCAACATCAAATGTTCTCTCCGGATATTTCTCAGCGAAGCGGAAGGTTCCGCCAGCTTTCATAAGATCCGCTTCCAAAATAACAATGTCTTTATTTTTGGCGGCATATTCAATAAGCAGATCTACATATGTTTCCCGAAGCCATCTATCTTCTAAAACCATCATATTTCCTCCTTATCTATCATATCCACCGCTTTTTTCCACATTTCTTCTGTAATTGTCATGTTGTGGCAGGCAACCAGATTCTCTGCAAAGTAAACGCCTTTTCCTTTGATTGTATTTAAGATGATCATGGACGGACGTCCTTTTTCTTTCTTCGCATTGTCGATAGCGTAAAGGATCTGCTGGATATCATGTCCGTCAACAGACTGCACATCCCATCCGAAAGCTTTCCACTTGTCCTCAAGAGGATCCAGGGTGTTTACATCTCCTACATAACCATCAATCTGCATTTTGTTGTAATCAGTAAATGCGATCAGGTTGTCCAGCTTTCTGTCTCCTGCAAGAAGTGCTGCCTCCCAGATCTGGCCTTCCTGGCTTTCACCGTCTCCAATGATGGTGTAAACATTCAAGTCTCTCTTATCTGCCTGTGCTGCAAGAGCCATTCCTACAGCTGCGGAAAAGCCCTGGCCAAGAGAACCGGTTGTCATGTCTACGCCATTTGTCAGGCGCATATCACAGTGGCTTGGAAGATGTGTTCCAGGACGGTTCAGGGTGTCCAGCTCTTCCTCTTTCAGGAAGCCTTTTAACGCCAGAGTGGCATAAACTGCAGGGCCTGCGTGGCCTTTTGATAATACAAAACGGTCACGGTTTTCCATCTTTGGATTCTCAGGGTCTACGTTCATCACATCAAAGTACAAAGCAGCTAATACTTCGCAGATGGAAACTGCACCACCGATATGTCCAACGCCAAGTCCTCCGATGGTTTTCACCGTTAATTTTCGGATTTCTTTTGCTTTTTCATTCAGCATTTCTATTTTTTTGCTCATTTTACTGTCATTTCTCCTTTCGGTTACTTACCTCATGGACTGATACATTTCATTTAATATTTCATCTGTAATCTCTACAGGGTTATTTAACATATTCGGATGATGGCTGGTCTTAACCAGTTCTGCAACCTGCTCATCTGTTAAATTGAAGTCTTTCAGGTCAAGTCTCAGGCCAAGATCTACCTTCAGCTCATGGATGGCATCTGCCAGTGCATAGGTATCAGCGAAACCGAGCTTCCTTGCAAATTCATGAACTCTTCCGTTCTCTACCTCAGCATTGATTCTTGCAAAGCAGTCCAGGGTCAGGCCACAAGCCTCGCCGTGTGGAATATGATAGAGATTGGTCAGCGGGAAGGAGCAAGCATGGGAGCTTGTTGTCTTTGGAAGAGTAAATGCAAGACCAGCGATAACGGATGCCTCTGCCATTTTTGCTCTGGCTTCTTTATCCTGTGGATCTTTGTAAGCTCTTCTCAAATATTTGAAAACGATCTCGCAAGCATGAAGTGCAAGTGCATCGCATACAGGCTGATGACCTTTGCTCCAGAAGCCTTCCAGTGCGTGGCACAGAACGTCGATTCCGGTGCTTGCTGTGATTCTCGGAGGTAATGTGTAGGTCAGCTCCGGATCGATCATTGCGATAGACGGATAGAATCCATTAGAAACGATAGGGCCTTTCTTTCCAAGCTCATGGTCGCTTAATAC
>NZ_JBCPGE010000002.1:173993-182835 GCF_040914025.1 Ruminococcus sp. RTP21484sp1_RTP21281st1_A8_RTP21281_210402 | reverse complement strand
GTCAAGAGCACTTCCACCGCCCAGTGCAACTACGAACTCAATATCATTCTCACGGATGAGTTTTGCGCAGGCATCTACTTCTTTTACCTCAGGGTTCGGGGAAACCTCTCCGTAAACACAAACCAGTGTGCCGTCGCTGTCTTTCACGATCTTATCTGCCAGACCGTTTGTAAGGAAAAACGGGTCACTTACCAGGATTCCTCTTTTGCATCCCATGGATGCTGCTACGTCTTTAACTTCCTTCACGATTCCTTCACCGAAACGAATTGTTACCGGCTGTATATATTCCCACTTCATACCTGTACCTCCTGTTTGATACACTTTTAATTTTTATATTTTATTTTTATCTGCTGGCATGGCTTTTTGCTGCATGAGGATTCCCAATGCTCCAAGAATTACAACAGCCATTCCGATATACTGTTTTCCCACCATGTGTTCTCCGAAAAGAACGAAGGTAATGATCGTTGAAACGATGGGCATAAACAAAAGGAAAACTTTTACCAGCCATACAGGATAATTTCTAAGGTTATGATAATAAACTACGTATACCAGCGTCTGTCCTGCTGCTGCAAATAACAGTGCCAGTGCCACATATTTATCAGTAAAAATATTCTGTACTTCTTTTACAGTTCCGGCAATGAGAGATGCCGCTGTAAAAAATATCATTGTGATAAAGTTGTTATAAAAAGCAACTACATCATCACAGATCGGGTTTTTCTTATCCAACTGCACGCTTTTGATCACGAATGCATTGATGGAAACAAACAATGCACTGAGCAGGAAAAAGATATTTCCCGGTTCAGCGATCTTGAAGTTGGTAAAGTCAATTCCCATTACCATGAATACGCCGAACAGCATCACAAAGGTGCAAACCCATGCTTTCCATGTAAATTTCTGTTTGTAAACGATGACTGATATGATGTTTACCATAAGAACGTCACACTTGAGAAGCGCTGTTCCTGTAGCTGCTGAGGACATGGACAAACCTAAGAACGCTGTCCAGTCCAGCAGAAAGCCAAGGGTTCCGATCATTACCAGTCTTGCTCTTACCCCTTCTGTTTTCCATAACAGTCCAAGTTCGCCTCTTTTGGCCATGATCACGATCAGGGCCAGCATAACCACAAAACGAATGGAAAGGCCTGAGGTAAAGGAGGATGTAAATCCTACCAGCTTTTGGCTCGCCACGTAATAGGTTCCCCATATTACTGGCAGGATCAGCAATGGAAAAAGTGACTTTTTTTCTTCTGCCATAATTACCACCACTTAATCTGTTTTGTTACATACTCTCTCAGTTCGATAAATTCCGGAGATGCAATGTCTCTCGGTCTTGGAAGGTCGATGATCTTCTCTTCCTTAATAGTTGTAGGTTTCTGAGATAAGATCAGGCACTTCTCAGACAGGTAAACAGCCTCTTCAATGTTATGAGTAATGAAAAGTACTGTACTTCCTGTTTTCTGCCACAGCTTGATAACCTGATCCTCAAGGTAATAACGTACCTTGATATCCATCTGTGCATAAGGCTCATCCATCAGAAGCAGGTCTGGATGAAGTGCGAAGCTTCTTCCGATTACAACACGCTGCTCAAGAGAAGCACTCAGTTCTCGTGGATAGGATTTCAGAACCTCTGTAAGTCCTAAGGATTCCGCAATTTCTTTTGTTCTCTCTTCGATTGTTTTCTGGTCTACTTTCTTTATTTTCAGGCCGTACTGAAGATTTTCTTCTACAGTCAGCCATGGATATGCAGATGGCTCCTGGAAAACAAAGGCGATATTGTGTTTCTTCGGGTCTGCCGGCTCTCCGTCGATTAAGATCTGTCCTGATGTTGGCTCGATCAGTTTTACCAGAAGGTTCAGGAATGTAGTTTTTCCACATCCTGTAGGACCTACAATACAAACGAAGTCTCCCTTCTTTACGTTAAATGAAATATCATTCAGTACAAGAAGATCACCGAACTTCTTTGTCAATCCTACTACTTTTACTTTTGTATCATCACTCATTTTCTGCCCTCCGTTAAATATCCAGATCTGTATTGTCTACGATCTCATTTCTATATTCCAGGAAAGCTTTATCTGTATAGCTTCTCGGACGAGGCAGATCTACTACGTATTCTTTCTTGATTTCTGCCGGTCTTGAAGAAAGAAGCAGGATTCTGTCACCAAGATAAAGAGCTTCCTCTACGTTGTTTGTTACAAAGATAATTGTCTTTTTATTCTTTTCCCAGATTTTGATGATCTCATCTTCCATCTGGTATCTTGTCTGTGCATCCAAAGCTCCGAATGGCTCATCCAGAAGAAGGATATCGGATTCAGATGCATAGGCTCTTGCGATTCCAACACGCTGTTTCATACCACCGGAAAGCTGTTTCGGAAGAGAATTCTCAAATCCTTTCAGTCCAACCAGATTGATGTATTCCTGAGCTTTTTCCTGACGTACTTTTTTGTCAACGCCTTTTAACTTCTGGCTCATCTCTACGTTTCCCATAACTGTTTTCCATGGGAACAGAGCGTATTTCTGGAATACCATTCCAAGGTCGCCCATCTTCGGTCTTCCACCTGCAAATTCAATGGTTCCGGATGTTTGTTTCTCCAGATTTGCAAGGATGTTCAGAAGAACTGTTTTTCCACAACGGCCTGGTCCAAGAAGAACAAGGAACTCGTTTTCATGTACTTCAAAGGACAGGTTGTTTAATACTTCCACTTGTTTATCTCTTGTCTCATATACTTTGGAGACATTTTTTAACTCTATTTTGTTTTTGAGAACTGCCATGGACAAAGCACTCCTTCCAGTTTACTTAAAATTGTAGACAGAAGCATACTGACAATTCCGATTACCAGCATACATACAACGATGAGCGCTGTATCACCAGATTCCTGTCCACGTACGATCAGGAAACCAACTCCCTGTTTCGCAACGATCATCTCAGCTGCAACTACACACATCCATCCACTTGATAAAGCAGTTCTGATACCAGCCAGGATTGCCGGAACAGTTGCAGGAAGTGTGATCTCAAGTAAGATCTGTCTTCTGTTTGCTCCCAGTACCTTACCGGCACTTACAAGCAGCGGATCGATTTCTTTAATTCCTGAATAAGTATTCAGAACAATCGGAACAAATGAACCAATAAATACAATGATGATCTTTGATGTCTCACCAATTCCAAACCATAAGATGATAAGCGGAATCCATGCGATTGGCGGGATAGGACGGAGCATTTCAAAGATTGGGTCAACAACTGCATTGAAGGTTTTGCTCCAGCCAAGGCCTACACCAAGTCCAACTCCAAGAACGATAGCAAAGAAGAATGCGATCAGAACTCGTCTTAAACTTACCCAGATATGTACTGGCAGGATTGCCTGTGAAATTGGGTTTGTCATAATGTTCAGGAATTTTTCCCAGGTGGCCAGCGGTGTAGGGATCATACTGTTCTCAGCGCTTGATAACCACACCCATGCCAGGATAAAGATTCCTATTGAAACAACCGGCAGTACATAATACCATTTTTTCGTCTCTTTACTATCCATTGTCTCTGTACCTCCATGGTGCTACTTTCTTTTCAAACAATCCCAGGATTCCATTGAGCATGGCTCCTGTTAAACCAATCGTAAACATACCAACAATAATGATGTCCGGACGGATAATGGTACGGCCCATCTGGATCATGTAACCAAGGCCACGGATGGAAGCAAGCATCTCTGCTGCTACCAGTGTTGTCCAGGATGCGTTCAGGGATAAGCGGATTCCGGTGAAAACCATATTCATGGAAGATGGGATACATACTGTGGTAAATATCTTCCAGTCACTGGCCCCGAAGGTTTTCGCCACATTTATCAACGTGGCATCCGTTAGCCTGATTCCTAAGTAGGAGTTGATAACATTTGGTACGAAAGCAGCTACAAAGATAATGAATACTTTTGCAGACATTCCGATACCCATTGTAAGGATTACAATCGGGATCCATGCGATCGGAGGGATTGGTCGGATAATTTCAAATAATGGGTTCAGCAGGAAATCTGCCACTTTGTAATATCCCATGATCCATCCCAGTGGAACACCGATTATAGTTGCGATAATAAAACTTGTAAGAGCAAGCTTTAAGCTCTGGAAGAAATGCTGTGGAAGTGTGGAACCATCTGGATTTGCATTTGTCAGTTTATATATAAACGTCTCCACAACTTCTGACGGAGCATTCAATGATCTGTGTGAAACCCAGCCAAGCCGCACAGCGGCTTCCCAGACTCCAAAAAATATAACAAGTCCCAGAATACTGAGCATTCTGTATTTCATCTTTCCATTAGAACGTTTATTCATATGTTTATATCCCAATCACCTTTCCGATGTTTATAAGTAATGCCGGCATAAAAACAGTTTCTGTTCTCATACCGGCAATACACGTTTACAGAAATTACTCCATAGAAATACCTTTTTCCTCTGCTATTGCACGAATGAATTCGCCATCAACAAAACCGTTTTCTTTTAATGTAGTCATGTCATCGTCTGTGTAGGTTCCCTGATCGATAAAGAACTGAACGATCTTATTAACAACTTCATCAGCTTTTGTATTTCCAGCTTCGCCTTTGAAGTATTCAACATTCTCTTCCAGAGTAGGAAGTGGTCTGTCCTCTACGAAACGTCTTGCTAGTTCCTCATCTGTGTCAATTCCGTTATCCAGCTGCATCTGAAGCAGATATTCACTCTGGGTATCGATATCGTCTTTGTATTTTTCGGAAATTTCGTAATAATTCTTAACCCATGCATAAACTGCATCCCAGTTCTCTTCGATTGCCTGCTCGGAAGCAACGAGAACGGTTGGCATTGTCTCGCCGGAAGCCTCACCGCTGGAAGCTTTTACCCAGCCTTCTTCCTCAGCCTGATAGGACTGTGGATCCCAAAGAGCTACGATGTCGCCCTGGCCAGCTTTGAATGCGGTGTATGCGGATGGAACATCCATGTGTACGATACTTACATCGTTCTGGGTAAGTCCCATAGCACTTAAGGTTGCGATCAGCATATAGTGAGCACTTGTTTGTGTTGGGCAAAGGATTGTTTTGCCTTTCCATGTGTCTGCATTTCCAAGGATGTCCGGATATCCTTCAACCTCTCCTGAAATCGCTGCGATGTCACTGTCTGCACGTACCCAGTAGTCAACGGAAACTGTATCATCAACACTGAATCCTACGATCTTAGCGTTGTAAGCGATTCCTGCTGCGATTGCCGGCGGTGTTCCACAAGCTCCTGCATCCCACTCGTTAGCTCCAAGTGCCTCGTTCTGGGTGTTTCCTGATGAGAACCACAGGATTTCTGTGTTAAGTCCGTTCTCCTCAAAGATTCCTTCCTCTTCCCCAATGTAAGATGGTAGTGCGTGGCTGTAGGGCTGATGGCTTAATGTAATGGAAAGATCATCAGCGGATACAACGGTGGCAGCCCCCACTGTCATGACCGTTGTTAAAATTGTTGCTACAACCTTCTTTGCTGTTTTGTTCATAAAATACCTCCTTCATTTTGTTTACTGAATATGTGTACGTTTTATTAATCAACTTTGTTAATTAATATGGTTGTATCATACTATATCGTTATTCATTTGTCAACCTGTACAATTATACATATATTTTGATTTGTTTTTGTGCATTTTGTCATTCAATAATATGACCAATTTGGATTTTCCCATTTTTTCCCTTGCATTATATAGATATATCTCGTATAATTACAGTAAGCATTTTTATTTAATTAAGAATCTTAACTATTCAAATAATTAAGATTCTTTATAAATGCATTCCATAAGACAGGAAGGAGCATTCGTACCGTATGAATAATATCAATTCTGCGTTCCTTGAGACAAAAGCAAATAACCGCCTGAATGCGCTGCGGCTGCTTTTCGCCAACGAATCCCTTTCCCGCACGGAAATAGCCAGTTTTCTCGGAATATCAACAGCGGCAGTGACATCTATAGTAAACGAGTTTTTAGAAAGTGGTCTTATCATACAGTGTGAAGAAAGTGTAGATTCTCCTAATAAGAAGGCGGGACGCAAACAAAGCCCATTAAAGATTAATTATAACTGGAAGTACATCGTCTGCTTTGACATACATCCGGCATCTGTTAATATCGCCATTACCAACCTTCACGGAAAGCTCATTGTGGAAGAGCCTTTTACATTTTCTTCTAATTGGAATAAGAAGGAGTTCTGCTCAGAGCTTGCCAAGGAGTGTATCAAGATTTTGTGGAATCATTCTATCCATTTGAATCAGATCCTGGGTGCCGGTGTTTCTGTGATCGGACCGGTAAACCACCTGGAGGGAATTGCCCTTCACCCTTATCGTGTTTTTGAGGGGCCGGTTCCTTTTAAGGAACTGCTGGAGAATGAACTTCCATTTCCTATTACTGTGGAGAGCAATGTTTGTGCCTTTCTCCAGAGTGAGCTTCTTTATAGAACGAATATTGAGAACGCACAGAATATCCTGATGCTGAAGTGGGGACCTGGAGTGGGTTCTGCTACTGCGATCAACGGACATATTTACAAGGGATATAATTATCAGTCTTCTGAGATTGGGCATAATCACTTTGCCAAGGGAAAAGGAGCGAAATGTATCTGTGGACGGAATGGATGTCTGGAGACTTTGATTTCTGAGGCGGCGATTATTGATCACATTAAAGAGCTGATGCACTCTGAGAATGGGAAGGATATTCTGGAATTTTCCAAAACTGTGGGAGAGCCTTGCTCTGCCAATCTGGAGAGTTATCTGAATCATCCCAATCAGGAGCTTCGGGAGTATGTTTCCAAGTGCTCTTTTGATCTTGCAGAAGTGACCAACAATGCCATTCTTATCCTGGCACCGGATAAGCTGGTGCTTTTTGGGGATATTTTCGAGCACGATTCTATTGTGTCTCTTTTTACCGAACAGTTAGTTGAAATAAACTCCACCCTGCCGGAACAGTTCTGCGTGAAGAGCACCTTCCGGAAAAAGAAAAAATATATCGGGTCTACGGCCATTGCTGTAGAGAACTTTTTGCTTTCCTAAAAGTGTGGAAATGGGAATCCACCGAACCGGCAGTGTTTCCGGGACGGTGGATTTTTTGCGTGGTGCCCCATGTGCCAAGGGCTCCGCCCGCTCTTACTCCTTGGGGCGGTGGGGCTTCGCCCCACGGGATTAGCGCAGCGTCGGGTTTTGGGTGGATTTCAATTTTATATGGAATAAGCTCCTAAAATCTGCTATTATAGAAAACGTTGAATGTACAAATTTATTTTAAACGACAGAGGTGTTAGACATGAGTTGGTATAACGAGGCAGTTTTTTATCACATTTATCCATTGGGTTTGGCTGGGGCGCCGAAGCAGAATGAGTATGGGGAGCCTGTGCATAGGTTGAATACGCTTCTTCCGTGGATCGATCATATTAAAGAAATCGGGTGCACCGCTTTATATATAGGTCCTTTATTTGAAAGTGTGGGACATGGTTATGAGACTACTGATTACAGGAAGCTTGACTCCCGTCTGGGTGACAACGAGGATCTGAAGAATTTCGTTGCAACCTGCCATGAAAAAGGGATCAAGGTTATCTTCGATGGCGTATTCAACCACACCGGACGTGACTTTTTCGCATTTAAAGATATTCAGGAGAAGCGACAGAATTCACCTTATGTAAACTGGTACTGTAATGTGAACTTCTCTGGAAATACCGAATACAACGATGGTTTTTCCTATGAAAACTGGGGCGGATATAATCTTCTGGTAAAATTAAACCAGCGCAATCCTGATGTGCAGAACTACATCTGCGATGTGATCCGTTTCTGGGTTTCTGAATTTGATGTGGATGGTATCCGTCTTGACGCTGCGGACGTTCTGGACTTTGATTTTATGAAACAGTTGCGCCGCACCGCTGAGGAAGTGAAACCGGATTTTTGGCTGATGGGCGAAGTCATCCACGGCGATTACAGCCGCTGGGTAAATGGCAGCACCCTTCACAGTGTTACAAATTATGCACTTCACAAGGCTCTTTACAGCGGACACAATGACCATAACTATTTTGAGATCGCGCACACTGTAAAATATCTGCAGAACATGGGCGACCTTGATCTTTATAATTTCGTGGACAACCATGATGTAGAACGAATTTACACCAAACTTTCCAATAAGGCGCATTTTGCTCCAGTTCATGTGCTTCTCTACACCCTTCCGGGAGTTCCAAGTATTTATTATGGTTCTGAATTTGGAATTGAGGGACGTAAGGAAAGAACCTCAGATGACAGCTTAAGACCAGCCTTAAATCTTGCTGATTATGCTGACGCAGTGGAGAAAAATCCTTGCACAGCTCTTATTGCTGCCCTTGGAAAAGTCCGCCAGAATATACCGGCTCTTAATTATGGAAGCTATGCAGAGCTTATGCTCACCAACCGCCAGTATGCTTTTGCCCGTGACCTGGATGGGGTGCGTGTGATCGTCACTGTAAATAATGATGACAATGCCGCTTCTATGGATCTGGCTGCTGGAAATGCAGCTGAGTATGTAGGTACTCTGACCGGTGAAAAAGTTTCTGTAGAAAATGGACGCATTCATGTAACCGTTGCCGGAAACAGCGGCAATATCTGGGTTCCGGCTGGGGATATGCCAGAGTATAAGCCGGTAGAGATGAATGCAAAGACACCGGAAACTACTAATACAACAGTTAAGGCTGACAACGCAGACCAGACAAAAGAGGAAGCTGCTGCCACTGTCGCAGAGCAAAATACAACTCCGATCTCTCAGGCACTGAAAAATGCTGCGAATACGGACAGCATAAAGGAAACGGTTGCGACTACTGTAGGTAACTCTGATTGCACCGCAAATGCTTCTGAAAAAGCAGCTGATGGT